>JACQOF010000062.1 GCA_016202645.1 bacterium | reverse complement strand
TTGAATGTCAGCCTGACATAAAAGAACGCACACAGGGGGAGCGGCGAACAGCCGCTCCCCTTTTTTTCTTATTTCCTATTTTCAAATTCCAAGATAAAGTCGGCCGCGTGACCCTTAAATCCAGGGCGGCGGCGGCGAAAATTCTGGCGCGGTTTTCCGGTCGGAAAGTTCTCGTGATTGGGGATTTTATTCTCGATCACTTTGTCTGGGGCGGCGTCGAGCGGATTTCTCCCGAGGCGCCGGTGCCGGTGGTGGACGTCCGCGAGGAGTCCTACCGGCTGGGCGGGGCGCTGAACGTTGCCGCGAATCTGGCGGCGCTCGGGGCATTGCCGACCGCGGTCGGGATTCTGGGCCGGGACGGGTTTGCGGACGAGATCCGGCGGATCTGCGAGGGCGGTGGGGTCCTGCTGGCGGATGTGGCCGTGCCGGACCGCGCGACCATCCGCAAAACGCGGGTCATTTCGGGCAGCCACCAGCTCGTGCGGATTGACCGGGAACTCCGCGATCCCCATTCTCCAGAAATCCAGCGCGAGTTGGCCCGGAACGTGGAGGAATCTCTGAAGGGCGCCGAGGCCGTGGTGTTTTCCGATTACGCCAAAGGGGTCGTCTCCCGGAAGCTGATCGCGACGGCCGTCCGGATCGCCCGCAAGTTTCGCCTCCCGATCGTCGCAGACCCCAAGCTTCAGAATTTCTGGTCCTACAAGGGCGTGACCCTGTTGACGCCGAACACGAAGGAAGTCGGCGAGGCGCTCGGCAAAAAACTCAAGAATGAGGGGGAGATCGAAGCGGGGGGCCGCTTGGTGCTCCGGAGGCTTGGCCTCAAGGCCCTGTTAATCACGCGGGGCGAGCAGGGCATGAGTCTTTTCGAAAAACAAAACCGCGTTACGCATCTGCCGACGCGCGCCCGGGAAGTTTTCGACGTCACCGGCGCCGGCGACACCGTCACGGCCGTCTGCGGGGCCGCGCTCGCGGCCGGCGTGGACCTTCGCGCCGGAATGGAAATCGCCAATCTCGCGGCGGGAGTGTCGGTCGGCAAGATCGGCACGGCAGTCTGCACGCCGCGGGAAATTCTCGCCGCCCTCTGACAGATAATGACCGACCCCAAAATCCTCAGCCTGCCGGATATTCTCCGGAAATTGAAACGCTTGGCCTCCCGAAAAAAGATTGTCTTTACCAACGGCTGTTTCGACATCCTCCACCGCGGCCACGTCGAATACTTGACCCGGGCGCGGGCGGCCGGAGACATTCTCATCGTCGGCGTTAACTCGAACGCGAGCGTCCGGCGGCTCAAGGGCAGCGGGAGGCCCCTTCAGCCGCTGGCCGACCGCGCCGCAGTCCTGGCGGGACTGGCCGCCGTCGATTTCGTCATCCCGTTTTCGGAGGACACGCCCGGCCGGCTCATCCGGAAAATCCAGCCGGACATTCTCGTCAAAGGCGCGGACTGGAAGAACGCCGACATCGTCGGCGCAGAGTTTGTCCGGTCGTACGGCGGCCGCGTCGTCCGGATCCCGCTGACGCCGGGCCGAAGCACCAGCCGGCTCATTGAGAAAATCCGAAAATCTCGTTGAGCGCCCGAACCCCCGTTCTCATCGTCATCCCGGCCCGCTACGGATCGACACGTTTTCCCGGCAAGGCCCTTGCCACGATCGGCAGCCGGACGATGCTTGAACATGTTTATCGAGCGGCGAAAAAAGCGGAACGGCCGGGCTGGCGGACCGTGATCGCCACGGACGACCGCCGGATCCTTCTCGCCGCAAAAAAATTTGGCGCACACGTCGTGATGACGTCGGCCCGGTGCAGGAGCGGGTCGGACCGGTGCGCGGCGGTCGCGCGGAATCACCCGCGCTTTCCGGTCGTCGTAAACCTCCAGGGCGACGAACCCTTCCAGCACCCGGAAAATATCCGGCTGGCGGTCCGCCGGTTGATCGAATCCGGCGCGCCGGTGTCGACCCTGGTGACGGACTGTCCCTCGAAGGATGTGCAAAACCCGAACGTCGCCAAGGTCGCGGCGGCGCGGGGCCGCGCGATTTTCTTTTCGCGCAGTCCCATTCCATTTGACCGCGACAAAACCGGGCGGGTACGGTACCTCAAGCACATCGGGCTTTATGTCTTTCGCCGGGCGTTTCTGTTGAATTTTTCCAAATGGCCTGAGACACCGCTGGAGCGGATCGAAAAACTCGAACAGCTCCGTATCCTCGAACGCGGATTTTCCATCGCCGCCGCCCACACCCGCCGCGACTCGGCCGGAATCGACACGCCGCGGGACTTGGCGCGGGCCAGGCGACGCACGCTATGAGCGCCGCACCCATGCGGGTCGTGACCAACTCGGATCTCGACGCCATCACATCCTGCGTCCTGCTCAGGCAGGTCGAAGCCGTGACCGATTTTCTCTTCATCGATCTGGACGACATCCGCCGCGGATGGAAGGCTCAGCCGTCCGACATCGCGGTGAACATTCCCTTTATCGACGGGTGCGGGATGTGGTTCGACCACCATGACTCGAACGTCCGCGCCGAATCTTTTGCCGGGCGGCACGAGCACGCGCCGAGCGCCGCACGGGTTGTCTACAATCACTACGCCGCCGCCGGCCGGGCCGGCGCCTTCGCGCGGTTCGAGGAACTGCTGGCCGAAACCGACAAAGTCGACAGCGCGGCCTTCACGCGAGAAGACATCCTCAATCCCGAGCGCTACGTTCTCATCAGCCACCTCATCGCGTCCCAGCCGGTCCGGGACGGCACGGTCGAGGAAAATCGGTTGATGATCCGTCTCTTCGAGGAATGCCCCGACGGCAAAGCGATGGCCGAAGCCGTCCTGGCCCATCCGGTCTTCAAGGCGCGCGCGGATCAATTCCTGCACAACCTCGCGGCCGGCAAAACCGCGATCCTTCGCCACATGATCCGGGAGACCAACGTCCTCGTCATGGACCAGCGCCCTCTGGACGAGGCCGCGCGGGCCGCATGCAACAACAAGTTTCTGCCCTACGTCCTCTTCGAGGGAGCGGACGTTCTGGTCCGCGTCAAACCCCTGGACGACCGGCGAACCATTCTGACCGTCGGCTTCAACATCTTCAGTCCCGACAACCACCTTCGGACCCACATCGGCCATTTCCTGAAACAGTTCGGCGGCGGCGGCCATCCCAAGGCCGGCGGGTGTTCGGTTGCGCCCGGAGAAGTCGACGGGGTTCTCCGTCGGATCGTCGACGCTTTCCGAATATCGGACTGAATGATCCCGCGCCGGACCGTCGCCATTCTGACGGTCATCACCGCATTGGCGACGGGGATTGCCAGTCCCGCGGCCGACCCCGACGATTTTTTGAGAACCCGGAATGGCCAGATCGTCGGCCGGGAGAACAAGCCGGTGATCCTTCGGGGGGCCGTCCTCGAACTGTTTGAGGAGGACGATCTCAAGACTCTCTCGGACGAAGGCGCGAACGCCGTTCGCCTGCTTCTCGACGCCCGGTTTTTCGAAAAGGATCCAGACGCTCTGCGCAAAATCGGCGCGTTTGCCGGCCGCGCCGAACGGCATTCTCTCTGGGTCGTCCTCTCCTTCCGCTCCTGGCCGGGCGTTCCGGACGATTCGGAGGAAGACGCGGCGTCCTGGGCCGATCAGAAAAATCTGGACCGGCTGGCGGGTCTCTGGTCGGAAATCGCGAAGGCCTTCCGGGACAACCCGACGATCGCCGCTTATGACCTGATGCACGAACCCGAACCGCCCTCCGCGTCGGCCTACGCCACGTTCATCCAATACGCCGTCGATCTCATCCGAAAACAGGATCCAAACCACCTCATCCTCGTCCAGGGGACTCGGTCCGGCGACGGCCTTTTCGAATTCGGTTCGGCGGTCGCTCCCATCCATGATCCGAACCTCGCCTACGGATTTACCGAAGCCGAACCCGTCCGCTTTACCCGGCAAGGGTCGACCCTGGATGACCGCCGGCTCGGCGTCGGCGTCTCATGGCCGGGCCGCAAAATCGAGGAAGTCCGCATCGCGGGACACGGCGGCGTCCGGGTGACATCCGGAACCCACGGCCGAAAGCGCCTGAAACTCGAGGCGGTCGCGCCGCGCGGATCCGAATGGCTCCTGCCCCGCCTTTTCGTGCGGGGATCAGGCCGCGCGAGATTTGAACAAATCGTCGTTGAGGACATCGACGTCTTCGGCGGAAAATCCGGCGACCAGATTATTTTTGCCGACACGTTTCCGGACGCGGGCAGTGACTACACGCCGGTCGGCTGGTGGTCGGAACCCTGGAACGCGAAGATCTCGCGGATCCGGGGATCGGGTTGGGAAAATGGAACTTTGGTCGTGGTCGGCAACGGTCGGTACGTCACCACCCAGCCGTTTCAGGGCCATGACTTCCGGCGCTTGCCCAAAGCCGCCGAGAGCCGGCGGTACAGGATGACGGCGGAGGTCGAAGCCGAGAACGCCGACGAGGCCGGCATCGCGATCGATTTTCTGGGAACGCAAAAAACCTCGGCCGACTCCGCCGAAATTTTTGCGCGCTTTGGCGAGATCGACGCGTGGCGGGCGGCGGTCGGCGCGCCCGTGGTCCTGACAGATTTCTGGGTCACCCCGCATGCCGTCGAGCGCGGCGGACGGGACTGGATTCGGGCCGTATCAGAGGCCGCGGAGTCCAAACGCTACTCTTGGTTCAGCCGGGTTGTCGTGGATGAGGACGGACGCCGGCATGCCGCCAAGTTGGATGTCCTTCGAGTTCTTTTGGCGCGAAAGGGATCCGACCGGCCATCCTCCAGGCGGCCCCTGCCGCGGCCGGCGCCGGCGGCGGATCGCGAAGTCCGTCAAAGCTGGGACCAGGAAAAATCTCCGGGAAGACCTGCCGCGGCCACCACGGCAGCACCGCCGGTCACGCCGCCACTCCGCGTGAGAGGCGCCGATGTGACCGCGCAAACAGCCAACCCGGTGCCGCCGCCGCCAACCGGCTGTTGGTTCGGCGCGCACGGTCCCGAATTTCCTGGAGATGTTTTTTCAGGCACGTCTTTTTCGAGCGTCATGCGGTTCATGCGCCGCGTGGACAAACAACCGGCGTGGGTCCAGATCTACGCCGCCTGGACGGATCCCGATGGTGGGTGGGCCCGTTTCCCCGATGAGGAACTCCGGGAAATCGTCTCCACAGGCGCCGCGCCGCTCGTTTCGTGGGAGCCATTCATTTCACCCCGGAAAACCGTCCGGCAGACGTCTCTTCCGTTCATTCTCGACGGCCATGCCGACACCTACATCCGGTCGTGGGCGACGGCCGCGCGGCGGTTCGGCCGGCCGTTTCTGATCCGTCTCCCCGCCGGCACAAATCCCGGTCTCGACGTGTACCACCGCGTGGTGGGCACGTTCCAGGACCTCGGCGTGACCAACGTCTCCTGGGTCTGGTCGCCTTCAGACGCCCCTTTGACCGACATCGACGCCCTGAAATCCGCGAAGCGGCCGAGAGCCGACGCCGTCGACTGGGTGGGTCTAAGCCTCTACGGAATTCCCGAGGAGGGCATCGAGGAAGTTCCGTTTTCGACACA
Source organism: bacterium (assembly GCA_016202645.1). Classification (GTDB taxonomy): domain Bacteria; phylum Lindowbacteria; class 2-12-FULL-62-27; order 2-12-FULL-62-27; family 2-12-FULL-62-27; genus JACQOF01. The sequence goes on along the minus strand of JACQOF010000062.1, from coordinate 4,853 downwards.
ACAGTTGAAAGAAGCCGTGGACCTTTTTTCAGACTACGGAAAACCCATTTGCCTGACGGAAGTCGCCTGTGCCGCCGTCGAAAAACAATCAGCCTGGTGGTCGGAGGCGCTCCAGGAAATCCGTTCCCTGGACTGGCTGCAAATCCGCGCCATCATCCTGACCGAAACCCCCAGGCACTGGCGGGCCTCCCCTCTGGACCTCCGCCTCCGCGGCGACGCCGCGCACACGATCGGCCTCCATCTGGCCGACCCGTTCTTTCTGGGGGCGGACCGGCGCTGACCCCCCTCCCAACCTCCCCCTCAAGGGGGGAGGAGGAACAGGCCTTTTTTTATTTCGTAAAAAAAGAGATACTGCCCCGCCTTGAATGAAGAATCCTGAAGGAGGACGGTTGAATGTCGGGTAAGACGCTTTACCGCAAAGTCTGGGACGCTCATGTGGTGGGGAGACTGCCGACCGGGCAGACGCAGGTGTTGATCGGTCTGCACCTCATTCACGAAGTTACGAGTCCCCAGGCTTTTGACATGCTGAGGGAACAGGGCCTCAAGGTCGCGTTTCCCGAGCGGACTGTCGCCACCGTCGACCACATCGTTCCGACGAAGAACCAGGGCCGGCCTTTCGAGGACGATCAGGCCGAGGCGATGATGTCGGCGCTGGAAAAAAACGCCCGGGAGTTCGGCATCCGCCTCTTCGGCGTCGGCGACGCCCGGCAGGGCATCGTCCACGTCATCGGCCCGGAGACCGGGCTTACTCAGCCCGGCATGACCGTCGCCTGTGGGGACAGCCACACGAGCACGCACGGCGCGTTCGGATGCCTGGCCTGGGGCATCGGCACAAGCCAGATCAAGGACGTCCTTGCGACCCAGAGCCTCGCGATGTCGGAACTCAGGGTCCGCCGCATCAACGTGAACGGCGCGCTCGGCCGGCACATCACCGCCAAGGACGTCATCCTGGCCATCATCCGGAAGCTCGGCGTGAAAGGCGGGATCGGCCATGCCTACGAATACGGCGGATCGGCGATCGACCGCATGAGCATGGAGGAGCGGATGTCGATCTGCAACATGAGCATCGAAGGCGGCGCAAGGATCGGGTACGTCAATCCCGACGAAACGACGTTCGCGTATATCCGCGGCCGAGAATTCTCGCCGAAGGATGGCGCCTTCGACCGCGCCGTCGCTTACTGGAAGTCAACCGCCTCGGACTCCAACGCCGCCTACGACGACGTCGTCGATCTCGACGCCGCATCCATCCAGCCCATGATCACGTGGGGCATCACGCCCGGCCAGGCCGTCGGCATCAAGGAGCATCTGCCTCGCCCGGAGGATCTTTCGTCCGACGACCGCGCCGGCGCGGAACTCGCCTATCGCCACATGGGCCTGGAACCCGGGCGGCGGGCGGAAGGCATTCCCATCGACGTCGCGTTTATCGGGTCCTGCACAAATTCCCGGATATCGGATCTTCGAGCGGCGGCCGCCGCGGTCAAGGGAAAAAAAGTCGCTCCCGGCGTGCGGGCGCTGGTCGTGCCGGGATCGAACAGCGTCAAGCGCCAGGCGGAGGCCGAGGGCCTCGACCGGATTTTCCGCGAGGCGGGATTCGAGTGGCGCGCCGCCGGCTGTTCGATGTGCCTGGCGATGAACCCGGACAAGCTCAAAGGCCGGGAAGTCTGCGCTTCTTCCTCCAATCGAAATTTTATCGGCCGCCAGGGCAGCCCGACCGGCCGGACGATCTTGATGAGCCCGGTCATGGTTGTGGCCGCGGCCGTGAACGGGAAACTGACGGACGTCCGCGAATTTGTGGAGGCTTCGCCATGACGGCCGGATCAGCCGCTCCGCGGCCCTCCGCCTCAGGCGGACCGGCGTCTCTGACGCCGGCGGATCCCATGCGCCTTTCGGAAATTTCCGGCACGGCCATCCCGGTCGAAGGCAACGACATCGACACCGACCGCATCATACCGGCGCGGTACTTGAAGGAAATCACGTTCACCAACATGGGCGAGTACGCCTTCTACGACGAACGATTCGAGGAATCCGGTGCGCCCAAGACCCATTCCTTCAACGACCCCAGGTACGCCGGCGCATCCATTCTCATCGTCAACAAGAATTTCGGCTGTGGGTCCTCCCGGGAACACGCCCCGCAGGCGATTTTGAGGTCTGGCATCCGCGCCATCGTCGGAGAATCCTTCGCGGAGATTTTCGCCGGAAACTGCACCGTGCTCGGCATTCCCACCGTCGTTCTCAGCGCGGAGGAGATCGGGACGCTGATGAGCGCCGTTAAACAGAATCCGAAACTCCGGATCCGGGTGTCCCTCGCGGAAAAAACCCTGACCTGTGACGGCAGAACCCTTGCCCTGCAGGTCCCCGACACGGTCTGGAAAGCCCTGACCGAAGGCACCTGGGACTCGACCCGCCTCATGCTGGCCAATCTCGACAAGGTCCGAAAAACGGCGGCCAAGCTGCCGTATCTTTCCGGATTTGCCGGCGCCGCCTGAAGGGCCTGACGGGCCGACAGAGAATCCGCCGGCGTTATTTCCGGGTCAACTTCCGGTACCGCATCCGGCGCGGCTGGTCCGCGTCGACCCCCAGGCGTTTTTTTCGCTCCGTTTCGTAGTCCGAATAATTCCCGTCAAACCAGACGTACCGGCTGTCTCCCTCGAAGGCGAGGATGTGCGTCGCCACGCGGTCGAGAAACCAGCGGTCGTGGCTCACAATCAGAGCTGAACCGGCAAACGCCTCCAGCGCCTCCTCGAGCGCCCTCACCGCGTTGACGTCCAGGTCGTTCGTCGGTTCGTCGAGGAGCAGGACGTTGGAGCAGGTCGTGAGAGTTTTGGCCAGGAGCGCGCGGTTGCGCTCGCCGCCAGACAGGGCGCCGACGGATTTTTGCTGGTCAGGCCCCTGAAAATTGAAATGCGCCACGTAGGCCCTCGAATTCATCTTGACGGTCCCCCAATCGATCGTTTCGAGGCCTCCGGAAATCGCTTCCCACACGGACTTGTCCCCGGCCAGGGCTTCCCGGTTCTGGTCGACATACCCAAGTTTGACCGTCTCTCCGACCCGGACCTTTCCTTCATCCGGCGATTCCTGGCCGATGATCATCCTGAAAATCGTCGTCTTTCCGGCGCCGTTCGGCCCGATAATGCCGACGACCCCGCCGCGGGGAACCTGGAGGTTCAGTTTCTCGTAGAGAAGATTATCGCCGAAGGACTTGGTGACGCCGTCGAATTCGATCACGACATCTCCGAGACGCGGGCCGGGCGGGATGAAAATTTCGAGTTCCTGGATTTTTTCCCTGGGCGTTTTCTCGTACAAATCCTGGTAAGCGCTGATCCGGGCCTTGCTCTTGGTCCGTCGCGCCGAGGGTGACGTGCGAATCCATTCCAGTTCGTGAAACAGAACCTTCTGGCGCTTGCTCTCCGCCTTCTCCTCCGTCCGCAGTCTCTCCCGCTTTTGCTCGAGCCATGACGTGTAGTTGCCCTTCCATGGAATGCCCTCGCCGCGGTCAAGTTCTAGGATCCAGCCGGCGACGTTGTCGAGGAAGTACCGGTCGTGCGTGACGGCGATGACTGTGCCGGCATATTCCTGAAGGTGGCGTTCCAGCCACTGGACTGTTTCAGCATCCAGATGATTGGTCGGCTCGTCCAGAAGCAGAATGTCCGGTTTGGACAGGAGCAGTCTGCACAGCGCGACGCGGCGGCGCTCGCCTCCGGAAATGACTTTCACCGAGGTCTCGGGCGGGGGGCACCGGAGCGCCTCCATCGCCTGATCGAGCCGGCTGTCAATGTCCCAGGCGTCGAGACGCTCGATTTTTTCCTGAAGCTCGCTCTGCTCCGCGATCAGCTTGTCCATCTCGTCCGGCGTGAGTTCCTCGCCGAGACGGTTCGATATCTTTTCGTACAATTCCACTAGGTCAACGATCGGCCGGACCCCCTCCCGGACCGCTTCCCGAACGGTCTGGGTGTTGTCCAAGTTCGGTTCCTGTTCCAGATACCCGATGGTGTACCCCTTGACGACGCCGACCTCGCCCTCGAATTCCTTTTCAACGCCGGCCATGATCCGAAGCAGTGTGCTTTTGCCGGACCCGTTCAGCCCGAGCACGCCGATTTTGGCGCCGTAGAAATAGGACAGCGAAATGTCTTTTAGGACCTGCCGTTTCGGCGGATAAATCTTGCCGACCCGGCTCATCGTATAAATGATCTGATCGCTCATCGAAACCTCCCGGTTTGTTCTCCCTGAAAGATGTCTTCCAATTCGCCCAGTTTCAAGTCTCCACGCATTTATGGTAGGCTCGCGCCTGCGATGAAAATACTTCTCGCGGGATGGATCGGTCTGGCTTGGGGTTTTTTTGCGACGGCGGCAGGCGCGGATGTCATGCACTCCGTCGGCGCGCAGACCCTTCACGACGCGCCGGGCGGCGCCGGAGTCGGCACGATTCTCGATGGCGCGACTGTGGAGCGGCGATCCGGCCGGGACGGCTGGGCGGAAGTCGAGTTTCACGCGTGGATCCACGCATCCGCCTTCAAATTGATTCCGGAATCCGGCGGCCGGCTGATGATCGGCGCCGCGATGGGCATGAAGGCCGACCTGCCCGATCGCCCGGATGCCGGACGGATCTTCAGATCGGCCGCGCCGGAAATGGCCGGTCGGGACGGCGATTTCGTCCGGGCAAAGGTGACGGCCTGGGTCAAGGCAGATGGACTGCGTCCGGGCAAAGGTGTTTTGAAATCGACGCCGCCCCCACCTCCCGCGGCCTCCGAGACGAAACAGCCGCCCGCGCCAAACCCTTCCCGAGAACCCGTACCGGTGGCGATGCCGGAAGAAGAGGAAATATCCGTGGAGGATTTATACGGCAAGAGCTGGGC
>JACQOF010000068.1 GCA_016202645.1 bacterium | reverse complement strand
TGCTCGAACAGCACGTCACGCGCGTCAACGATCTCCGTCTTGATGTCACGGAACTTGGACCACAGCGCGTAGAGGCCTGAATCCAGCACGCGGTTGAACCGGCCGTCGATCCACACAAGCGCGCGCTCATAGTCCTTCAGATCCAGCACCACTGCCTCATTCTTGAGGACACCGGACTTGACGATGATGTCGAGCTTGTCATTGACCAGCCAGGGATCGCGCTGAGATGCGACATCGATTCGGCTTCGATACAGAGGATCCACCAACCAATGGCGGCCTGTGGTCAAAATCTTCCGGAACTCCCCATCGTAGAAGTACAGGCCCTTCTCGTAGGAACGAATCTTCCGGTATCCAATCAAGAACATGGCGACGGCTCCGCCGCCTCCCTTTCTGATTTTTGATTTCGCCTTTCTCGATCTGTGTTGAAATAAGGCCCTCAGGAGACGAACGGCAAGTCCAACTGCACATCAGCCGCGGAGCGTCGCTTGAGCATCGTTCGCGCAGGTTGGCCGACGAGTATGAAATCCGTCGGATGCTGCCACGGTCAGCAATGCGGTATCTGCGAGCTGCAGGGCGGCGTATTTGTGTTGCCTCCGACAGACGCCGGCCGCGTACTTCAGGTGCGTCCAGTATCTGCGCGTCGGCCAGTTGATCGAGCGTTCGTCTCCATCGGGCGCGTTCTGAGCCCGCTTGCGCGGTTTTCCACTGGCGGGTGTTTCCACCCGAAGTTGGTGCGGGATTCGAACCCGCGACTCTCAGGTCTACAGCCTGATGCTCTACCCACTGAGCTAACCAACGTTTGGCTCCGGGCACGTTTAGAATCCATTGGCGGAACGCACAAATGAAATCCAGGACACTTGGTCACTTGTGTGCCGCTGGCGTGCCCGCGCCAACGTTCGTATGTGTTCGAAAATGGCTGGGGAGGCGGGCTTCGAACCCGCGCTACGAGATCCAAAGGCTCGCGTCCTACCCATTAGACGACTCCCCAATAACCAGGGGTACGGGGATTCGAACCCGCGGTTTCCGCGCTGAGAACGCGGCGGCCTCCCGATTAGCCGATACCCCCCACAGCAGGGCGGATGGGATTTGAACCCACAGACTCCGGCTTGAAAGGCCAGCGGCTCTACCATTCGCCTACCGCCCCACACATGGCCGAGGCGAGACTCGAACTCGCAAGGACAGATTTCGTCCACGAGGACCTCAACCTCGCGTGTATTCCAGTTCCACCACTCGGCCGAATGTCCTGAAGCGCCGTCCCTGGCACATTCGGCATTTGGCCATCCATGGCCGGCAACCGACTGCGGGCGACAGGACTTGAACCTGCATGGGCCATGGCCCAGCGGGTCTTAAATCCGCCGCGTATCCCATTCCGCCACGCCCGCAAAAAATGGCGATGGAGAGAGTCGAACTCTCACGATCTTGCGATCAACTGTTCTTGAAACAGCCACGTATTCCGTTCCGCCACATCGCCACAAATCCGCTCGGAAGGATTCGAACCCTCATTACGACGTTCGAAGCGTCGCGTGATATCCAGTTTCACTACGAGCGGTCATTGATGAACTGGGCCTCTCGGCGCGATTCGAACGCGCAGTCCCCGATTTAGGAAATCGGTGCCTTATCCAATTAGGCGACGAGAGGATGGTGGGCACGCTCGGACTTGCACCGAGGGTTTCAGTTTGTAGGACTGACGTCTTCGCTGCGGCGCGAGCGCCGACCACGCGCCCCGAGTTTGGTCAGGGAACCGAGATTTGAACTCGGACGACCGCGTCCCAAGCGCGGCGGACTACCAGATTATCCCATTCCCTGATGGCGGCTCGGACGAGTGCTGCCCTCGTACCTCGGCTGTGACAGAGCCGTCTGCAGGCTGCTAGGCAGGGACGCCTGTCCCTGTGTTCGGGAATTCGGCGAAGCCATGGATGGCGAAGCCGCCGAATACGGGGGCTACACCACCGAGCCGTATGCGATCGTCCCACATCAAATCCACGGGGTGGGACTCGAACCCACGATCTCGCCCCAGTCCGGAGCTAACGCAGGTTATAGGCCTGCTGCATTGGCCGCTATGCTACCCGTGGGAAAATGGTCGGCGCGGTGCGAGTCGAACGCACGCGGGAAACTTCCCCACCGCCTTATCAGGACGGCGCTTTTACCGTTCAGCCACACGCCGAAAAGTGGTGGAGGCGGAGAGATTCAAACTCTCATCTGCTGGGTGCAGACCAGCCGTGTTATCGTTCTCACTACGCCCCCGAAAAGCCGCCACTGCGAATCGAACGCAGGTCTGAAAATTACGAGTTTTCTGTTCTGCCACTGAACTATGGCGGCGTGAGTTGCCCTCCGCGTGACTCGAACACGCATCCGAGAGGTAGAAACTCCCGTTTCTGTCCAATTGAATTAGGAGGGCGCAGGTAAGCCCGATGTCGGAATCGAGCC
>JACQOF010000063.1 GCA_016202645.1 bacterium | reverse complement strand
GGGGTAGCGGGGGTCAGACCAACGTTTTTAAGTTTTTTTTAGGATAAAATAAAACTATAAAAGTAGGTCTGACCCCCCCGACGCCGCCGCCGCCGACCCTGCCGACTCCGCCGACCTCCTGCAAATCCCCAAAAATCTCTGTGTCCTCTGTGGCCAAACTCTGTGACCTCTGTGGTGAATCTTTTATTCTCCTGATCCGCCTGCTCTCCTGGGCCTGCCGGATACTCCTCGGGTCGGCCGGGGCCTGCCGGTTTGTGCCGTCGTGCTCCGAATATGCCGCCGAGGCCATTCGGAAGAACGGCGTGCTGGCCGGCGTGGCGCTGGCGGCGCGCCGGGTCTGCCGGTGCCACCCGTTTTCCGCCGGCGGGCTGGATTTGCCATGAACACCGACGACCGGCGTCTGCTCCTCGCGTTTGTCCTGTCCCTGCTCGTGTTTCTCGCCTACCAGTTCTACATGGTCAAGGCCTATCCGCCGCTGCCGCCCGTGCCGGTTTCGCAGGATATCGATACTTCCTCCGCCGGCGCTCCAAGAGGCGCGGCCGGTGATGCGGAAATCGCCCGGCCGCGTGTCCCGACTGAGACGGCAGCGGTTCCGCCGGACTCGGAGGAATTGACACTGCTTTCGGGCAACGGATTTGAACTGACTGCCACGACTTGGGGCGCGGGCGTTCGGCAAATCCGTCTGCCTGGCGTGCCGGTGCGGCCGCACATGGACGAGCGAGACGTGACGCTGGTGGATGAATCCCGGCCGTCGCCGCTCGCGGCGGTCCGTCTTCCGGGCCATGCCGCCCCGCAAGCCTTCCGGAAAATCCGGTCGGCGTCCCGTTCCGTTGTTTACCTGTTTGAGAATGAACTTCTGAGGGTGGAACGCGTCATCGAGGTGACGGAGCATCCCTACGAGTCCCGGCTGACGACGACGATCCGGAATGTTTCCGGAAAAACTCTGCAGTACGGCCTCAAGTCCGGCCTCGGCGTCGAACTTGCCGGTCTTCCGCCCAAGTCCGGCAAGGGGTCGGACCTCGACGTTCATGCGGCATATATCAAACTCGGGGACGACATCGAGCACGTGCAGGAGGAGTCGCCCGGGTTTTTCTCGAATTTCTTCGGCCGCAAGACAGCGGGGGGCAGCCGGGCGGAATCATTTACCGGCCAGATCCGATGGATTTCGCTCGGCGACCGGTACTTCACAACAACCTGGATCCCCGCCGAAGTTGTTGAGGAGGCAAGCCTGGTCATGACCGGACCCGCCTTCAGCGGATTGGGCGCTTACGGTTCCTTCGAACTCACCCCGGGATCATCGGCCCGGTACGAAGAGATCCTTTACGCCGGCCCGAAAGATCCGGAGCGCCTCAGGGGCTACGGGAATGACCTTCTCGAAATCATGAACTTCGGCTGGTTCGGCTGGCTGGGGTTCTGGATGCTCAAGCTCATGAATCTCTTTTACCGATTCATCCCCAACTACGGCGTCGCGATCATCCTGCTGACCATCATCATCCGGATTGTGCTCTACCCGCTGACCTACAAATCCTACGTGTCGATGGCGAAGCTGAAGGAACTGGCGCCGAAGATGAAGGCGATCCAGGAGAAGTACGCGGACAACCGCGAGAAGCTGAACAAGGAAATGATGCGGATGTACAAGGACCACAAGGTCAACCCCGCGGGCGGGTGCCTGCCGATCCTCCTGCAGATCCCTGTCTTCATCGCGTTTTATCACACCCTCCAGTACGCGATTGAACTTCGCGGCGCGCCGTTCTGCCTCTGGATCATCGATCTTTCCGAGAAGGATCCCTACTATGTCCTCCCGGTGCTGATGGGAATTTCGATGTTGATCCAGCAGAAACTGACTCCGACCCCGGATCCGAACCAGGCCAAAATCGGCATGATCATGACCGTGGTGTTCACGTTCCTGTTTCTAATGTTTCCGAGCGGGTTGGTCCTCTACTGGCTGGTGTCGAACGTCCTCGGGATCTGGCAGCAGAAGGTGATCGAGAAGAAGTTGAAGGGGGAGGGGGAAAGGGAGAAAGGGAGATAGGGAGAAAGTAAAGATCTGGGTCACTATTCAGCCCTCTCCGTCATTCCCGCGAAAGCGGGAATCCAGATTATCGCAGGGCGGACTGGATTCCCGCTTTCGCGGGAATGACGCGGTTGACCTGTTCTACACCCGCCTATCTCCCTATCTCCCTTTCTCCCTACCAAATCCTGAACCAGTCCGGGATTGCGCAGAAACGCGCTCCCGATGAGAACCGCGTCGGCATGGCCTTCCAGTTCGGACAATTCCTTCGCCCGCGAATAGCCGCTTTCCGCGACAGACACTCGATCCCGGGGGATCAGCGGGAGAATTCTTCGCGCCACGGCCAAATCCGTTTTCAGGGTCGAGAGGTTGCGGTTGTTGACGCCGATCACTCGCGCGCCGATGGCCAGCGCGGTCTCCAGCTCGCGCTCGTCATGCACCTCAACCAGCGCCGCCAGACCGAGCCGCAGGGCGAGCCGGTGAAGGCGGGCCAGATGCGGTCGGGGAAGCGCGCGGACGATCAGGAGAACCGCCGCGGCGCCGCAAAGTTTCGATTCGTAAACTTGGTATTCGTCGATCGTGAAATCCTTCCGGAGCACCGGCAAAGGCACGGCCGCAGCGACCGTCCAGAGGTCCGACAGATGCCCTGAAAAGTGGTCCTCCTCCGTCAACACCGACAGCGCCGCCGCGCCGGATTTCTGATATGTCCCGGCCATGTTGATCGGATCAAGCCCGGGCGCCAGCCGGGGAGAACTGGGCGATGCACGCTTGACTTCGGCGATGACGGAGAGCGTCCGCTTCCCGCGGATGGCCCGGACAAAATCCGGCGCGCGCGTCAGGGGCGTTTTCGCAAGACGCTTCATCACCGCCAATGGACACGCGGCCTTGCGGAGGGCCAAGCGCCGCCGCACGTCCCGGAGGATACGGTTAAGAATGTTGGGCATTGGCAAATCTCGTCACCCCCGCGAAAGCGGGGGTCCAGTCGCCGTATCCAAGAACGGGAGAGCCTCTGGATTCCCGCTGGAGCCTGCCCCGGACTGGATTCCCGCTTTCGCGGGAATGACATATCCGGGGCGGGAATGACGGGCGAGGCCTGTCACACATTTTCCGTCCCCCTAAGTAAGCGGCCCGCCGCCGAAACGACCTTCTCCCAGTGCCGCGCCGCTTCACCACCCGCCAGATGATCCGCGGCCTTACGAACCCCCTCTTTCAAGCTCTGCGCCTCTCCATATATATATAGGGCGGCGGCGGCATTGACGGCTATGGCGGTTCGGTCTGACTCTGGACCCTTGCCGGACAAGGCCGCCCTAGCCCTGCTGACGGCTTCCTCCGCGCCGGATACCTGCAACTCTTGTGGCTTCAGAGGCTTAATCCCCAAGCTGTCCAAGGTCCATTCATCCTCCCGGATGGACCCGCCATCCCGGAAATAGGCAACACGCGTTGGGCCACAGGGACTTACTTCATCCATGCAGGGCTGACCATGAACGACTGCGGCGGCTTTCAGGCCCAATTCCTTTAAGACTTCCGCATAAGGCTTCACCCGCTGGACTTCCGGAACGCCCAAGACTTGGGTATCAACGCGAGCCGGGTTGGAGAGCGGCCCGAGGAAATTGAAGATGGTCCGGATCTGGAGGGCCTTGCGGACCGGGACAATTGTTTTCATGGCGGGATGGTAGTGGGGCGCGAAAAGAAATGCGAATCGGGTTTCTTCGAAGAGCGCTCTCGACTGATCCGGGGTCAGGTTGAGGGGCAGACCCAATCCCTCCAGCACGTCGGCGCTGCCGCAGGAGGATGAGACAGACCGGTTGCCGTGTTTCACGACCGGCAGACCCATCGAGGAAATCGTGATGGCCGAAAGCGTGCTGAGGTTCAGCGTGCGGGACCCGTCGCCGCCCGTGCCGCAAGTGTCGATGGCGCGGCACATGCTGTCCGGCAGTCGCACAGCCCTTTCGCGCATGCACCGCGCCATTTCCGCGATCTCGGTCACAGTCTCGCCTTTGGCCCGAAGCGCCACAAGCAGGGCCGCCTTGATTTCCCCCGGCGCGTCCGACGTCAGGCACTCAAAAAGCCGTGCGGTTTCCGCGGCGTCGAGGTTTTCGCGGCGGAGGAGTTTTTCTAGAATGTTTTTAGGTTCCATCAGAGTTTGTTTTTCCATATTTGGACAATATCTTTAAGTCCCACCGATAGGAATTTTTTGTTGCGTTTGTGGAAGACGGACTGTTCAAAGGTCGAGACGTTTCCGAGAAGGTCCTCAATCTCGACCCGGACCCACCAGATCTGAGATCGGACGCGGCCGAAAGTTTCCCAGTCCGCCGGGCTTGGGCGGCCTTCGACGCGGAGTTCCGATGTCCGTTCGAGTAAGACCCGCATCGTCCCGCCCGCGTCATTTTCGAAGACCGCTCGAGCGGGCAGGGAGAGGCCGACGCCGAGGTCGAGGACGTCCGCGGCGACGGAAAACGGCGCGCCTTCGCCGGCGGTTTCCAGGGAAACATTGAGAATCCGGGGGCCTTCCGTGTCTTTGAGAATACCGATCTCGGGATGGTCCGCGCCGACGGGCTTGCCCCCAATGCGCAATGGAGAAAATTCCCTCCTGGAATTTTCTGAGACTGAAGCATTGGGGACTGGACTTCCCTGTCCGCTTGCCATGACCAGGCGCAGTTGGCGGCGGTTGGTCGGGAAGACGTCGATCGCGGTTTCCGACTCCGTGAGCGGCTTGCCGTCCAGCCACGGGCGAACATCGCCGGAACGGTTCGAAAAGAAAACCGATGGGGTCCGGACATAGAGGATGGGCGGCTGTGCGGGACGGCTGCCCGCCGCGGCCGCCGACCACCGGCTGACTTGGTCCGGATCGGTGACGCAGGCGGCGGGCTGAGATCTCGAAAATCCCGCGACGTCGACGCGCAGATCATCGACCCGGATGCCCAGCGGCAGGCCGGGCCGGATTTCGAAGCGTCCTGCGCTGTCCGAGTAGGCTCGCACGCCGCCCCAACGGACGGGGATGCCGGTCTCGGCAATTTCAAGTTGCCCGTGGATCGCGTCCAATTGGAAAAAATCTCCGGGAGTGGTCCGCGGAAAAAGAAAATCCGGCGCCTCGGAAAAAAGACGCACGGCAAACGGTCCCGTCACGGGCCCGGCCAGACCGGACCGGCTGACGGTCCGGATTCTGAGATGGACCGGCGCTGTGTCCGTTGGCCCCGCGCAGGATCGCGTCAATACGACGGGATCGCCGGGCTGAAAAAGATGCCGGTCGGATTGACTCCAGAAGTTCCGGGTTTGACTGCACTCCACGAGAATGGCGCCGGCCAGCGTCAGTTCCCGGGAGATTTCAATGGGAATTGTTGCGGGCATGGCCATCCAACGGTTCAGTGGAGAAACCAGCGGCGGCGGAAGAAGCCTCTCGCGCCGCGGCGGCCGGCTGTGGGGAATTCTCAAGACGTCAAGGGGGCCCATCTCCAGGCGGGCGCCGGAATTTGCGGCGTCCCGGGCGATGACGGAACCTGAGTAAACACCCAGGACTGATTCGACCTCCGCGGAAACCCGCGCGAACCCTTCCCCGCTCAGCGCGGCCTTGAGCGCGCCGATTCGAATCACCATCCCGGCGCCGCAAAGGGCCTCCCGCTCCCGCCCATCCATGGGCTTCGCGGGATTCCCTCCATCCCGTCGGTCATCCGCCTCCACCTCGATCATGCCCTCCTTCAGATCCCAGACGTCTTCCGGCGACCTGAGCAGTTCCGCGCCGCGGTGGTCGAAAGACTCCAGCGTGAAACACCCGCCGGAAAACGGCAGGTGAACGGCGCCGACGCCGCGGATCGTGACGGCCGAGTATTCGTCCGGCAGTCCAACCGCGGCGGACCGCCGGATGCCGTCGGGCCGGGTAAAGGAGACGTCGCCGTAAAACTGAAATTCTGAAGCGGCCGAAACCGATGTGAAAAATGGCAGGAGAAACAGAACAGTAACCCACCGGAACGTGTGGAAAAAATCAAAATATCCACTAATGATAGCCACAAAAGGCACAAAAGTCACAAAATGAGTTTCTTAAATTGGATTTTCGGGGCGCCGAAGTTGATCAGCAGGGCGTGCCTCTGCCCGGAGGCGCGTATATATCCGAGCGCTTGGGCAATGTGCGGCAGGCTGTCCGCCAGGGGTTTGCAAGCTTTCAATTCGACGATTAGCGCATCTGCCACGAACAAGTCAGCGAAGTAGTCGCCCAGTATCTCGCCGTCTTCATCCTGAACCTTAAGAGGGCGCTGCTGCTGGACCGTCAGTCCCTTTTTCCGCAACCGCCGGGCCAATCCGTTCTCGTACACCTTCTCCAAATGACCATGCCGCAAGAACGTGTGAAGTTCAAAGGCTGTCTGCCGCACGACGTCGCATAACTTCAATATATCTTCCTCATTCATTCTGTGCCTTTTGTGCCTTTTGTGGCAAATAACGCCGAATATCTCACAAAATATTTCTCTGTGAACTCTGTGCTCATCTCTGTGGCCTCCGTGGTGAAGATGTTCAATTGTTTTGACAGGTTCCGCGATCTTCGCTCGTGTCTGTGGCCCATGTTTTCCGCTTTTTCCATGTCAACACAATTTCAGGAAGTTCCTCACCAGGTCCATGCCGTGGTGCGTTTCGATCGACTCGGGGTGGAACTGCACGCCGAAGGTTTTTTTTCGGAGGACTTCGAGGCCCATCACGGTCCGGCCGTCCACGGTTCTGGCCGTGACAACCAGCGGGCTTCGGATGGTTTCGGGCGCGACCGCCAGAGAATGGTACCGGGTGGCCTGGAAGCGGGGGGGAAGGCCCGCGAAAATCCGGGATCGTCGGGACACCCGGATGATGGAGGTTTTGCCGTGAACGATCTCCGGCGCCTGAACCACGCGCGCGCCGAACGCCAGTCCCAGGGCCTGGTGGCCGAGACACACGCCGAGAATCGGGACACGACCGGTCAATTGTTTGATCAGGCCCACGCAAATACCGGCCTCCTCTGGCCGGCCGGGGCCCGGCGATATAATGATCCCGTCGGGCTTGAGCTTCTCGACCTGCTCGACGGTCAGCTCGTCATTCCGGATGACCTTGACGTCCGCGCGGACGGAGCCGACGTACTGGACGAGGTTGTAGACGAAGGAATCGTAGTTGTCGATGACCAGTATCATGAGGGATGGGACATCCGGCGCGCCATGGCGACGGCGCGGAGCATGGCTTTCGCCTTGTTCTGGGTTTCGATGTATTCGCGCCGCGGTTTCGAATCATGCACGATGCCGGCGCCGGACTGGACGTAGGCGGCGTTTTTTTGGGCGAGGATCGTGCGGATGGTTATGCAGAAATCCATTTGGTCGCCGGCGCCGAAATAGCCGACGGCGCCCGCATAGGGACCGCGCTTGGCCGGCTCGAGATCGTTGATGATCTCCATCGCGCGGATTTTCGGCGCGCCGGTGACGGTGCCGGCCGGAAAAGCGGCGGCGAAAACGTCAAAGGCGTCCTTGCCGGGACGGAGCATCCCTTCAACCCGGCTGACCAGGTGCATGACGGCCGAATAGCGCTCGATCGTGAAGGCTTCCGTCGTGCGCACCGTGCCGAACCGCGCGACGGCGCCGACGTCGTTGCGGCCGAGGTCAACGAGCATGAGATGCTCGGCGCGCTCCTTGGGGTCGGCAAGAAGCTGCCGCTCGAGCGCGCGGTCCTCCACTGGGGTCCTGCCGCGCGGCCTCGTGCCGGCGATCGGCCGGAGGTTGACCTTGCCGGCCTTGAGCTGGACCAGAATCTCGGGCGACGACCCGATCAGGGAAAACTCCGGGTACTTCAGATAAAACATGTACGGTGAAGGATTCTGCGTCCGGAGCGCGCGGTAGAGCCAGAAGGCGTCGCCCTTGAAGTCCGCCCGGAAGCGCTGCGAGAGGACGACTTGAAAAATGTCCCCGCGGCGGATGTGGGACTTGGCACGGGTCACCATCCGCATGAATTTCGAGGCCGGGACGTTGGACGATACCCGGCCGTTTCCCGCAACGCCCGCCGCGTCCGGGAACATTTCGAATTTCGAACGCGCCGCGCGGATTTTCGCGACGAGCGCGTCCGCGTCCCGCCTGGCTTCGGCCTGCCGGCCCGGCCGGTAATGGACGAAGAGGCTGAGGCGCTGGAGGATGTGGTCGAAGGCGACGAGAATTCGAGGGAATACGAGAAGCCCGTCGGGAAGGCGAAGATCGTCCGCGGGCGGCTCGGGAAGGCGCTCAAACAGGCGGACGACGTCGTAGCCGATGTAGCCGACAAGCCCGCTGGTGAGCGGATAGTCGGGATCGGCTTCGAGGCCTTCAAAAATATGATTGTGAAAATTTCGGAGCGTTGCAAGACCCTTGTCGTCGATGTTTTCAAAAACCGGTTTGGATTTGGGATTTAACACGCTCACCCGCCGGCCCTCGATCCGCACCACACGCTCGGGCTCAAGACCAATGAAGGAATACCGGCCGAGTCGCTCGCCGCCGACGACGCTTTCAAGCAGAAACGAATAGGGCCGGTTGGCGAGGTGCTTGTAGAAGAGCACCGGCGTCACCGCGTCCACCGTCATGTCCCGCCGGTAGACCTTATACATCTCCTCCCCCCTTGAGGGGGAGGCTGGGAGGGGGGTTTCTGTACCGGATTAGTTTCGCCGGGTTGCCCGCGACGATCGAGTTCGGCTCGACACTCTTAATCACCACCGACCCCGCCCCCACGATCGACCCCCGGCCGATGCGCACACCCTTCCCGATAAAAACATTCGCGCCGATGAAAACGTCGTCTTCGATCACTGTCTCCGCCGCCACCCGGCCCTGCGTGAGGATGGGTTTGTCGGCGTCCTCCCAGACATGATCGTCCGACATCACCGACACCCGGTGCCCCATGAGAACGTGGTTGCCGATTTTGATGCCGCCGTAGGCGTTGAAATGGCAGTACTCGTTGATCCAGCAGTTCCGGCCGATTTCGAGCCTCCACGGATAGTAGACGGTAAGGCCGTCCCGGATCCAGGAGAATTTCACGCGCGCGCCAAAAAGACGCATGACCCCGAGCCGCAGAAAATCCCCGATGGGCGACGGGATGAATTTCACGATCCCATATAAATTATGGAAGAGCCCCTGCAGAACATAGGCGGCAAGGGGCACCGTGGAAAGAAGCGTACTGTCGCGGTCGCTGTCTTTACGGAACGTCGCGTCGGTCATGCCGGACAAGGTACCACCGGGGGCGGGAGGATGGCAACTCGTCCCTATCTCCCTCCCGAAAAAGGATTGACCACCTCGATGTCGCGGAAGCGTCGGAATCCGTCGTCCGCCGTGTATATCCGCTGGATACCGCTCTCGATCATGATGGCCACCAGTCGCGCGTCGTGAACGAAGTCGCCCCGGACGCCCGGCGTGTGGGCGGCGATTTCCGAGAAAATCTCAAAATGGCGCGGACCGGGGTGGATCAGCTGGAGCGATGGCGAGGCCAGCAGGGATTTGGCGCGCTCCAGGGCTTCGTCTATGAAAAACGGCCCGCCGGAGTCCACGCCACGGCCGGTGATGACGCGGATGAATTCAAAGACGTTCTGCCACGTCAGATACCAGATGTCTGCGCCCTCGGTCAGCGACTGGACCAGTCTTGACGCCGTCGCGAATTCACGGCACTGACTCCGGGCCGCGTAAACAAGAATGTTCGTGTCGATCAGCGCCATGTGCGGGGATCGTCTGTGACGGGCCCGTAAATGTGCTCCCGGGTCAGGGGAAATGGCAGATCCTTCCCCCCCGGCTTGGCAAACCAGGCCGCGTCAAATTTATATCCGGGGGGGGTGCGCTTTCCGGCCGGCTTGATCCGGCTCTGAACCGCCTCCGCCACCCAGTCCGATATCGTCTTGTTCTCCTTCGCCGCGCGCAACTTCACCTCGCGCCACAGCGCGTCGGGGATCACAAGTGTTGTTCGGGCCATCTCGTCCTCCTGTATGCCTGTTTAGACATCAGCCTACAGCCCTCAGCTCTCAGCAAACTTTTTTGCCGAAGGCTGAGGGCTGTGGGCTGAAGGCTGAGGGCGTCATCACCCCATCGCACGGCCGACCCTACGACCGTATCGCCAAACATGACATATAAGCATACACACAGACGCATACATATGTCAAATGGAAACCGGGCGATTTGTAAACATTTTTTAAAATGTTGCTTTCTGTATATAGATAGATAATAATTTATCCGAAAGTCTCATAGGGGACCTTGGGCGCTTGTCAGGAGGTCACCCCGGCCTGATGCATCTTTCCGGGGTGATTAAGTGGAGAAGGGGCAGCCGCTTGTCTCTGCTCGGACGGTTTGGCGAAATCCTACAAAACCATGGATCGAGGGGGAGAGGCTTCGTGTCGCCCAAATGCCCCCTGTTCCCGACATTCGGCCACCTGATCCTGCCTGACACGACGGCGGCCCTGGACCGATGGGTTTCAGGTCTCACCCCGGAAAAACGGCTGGAACTTCTCCTCGACCGGATGGAACTGTTCTCGACCCTCCGGCGGCTTCCGGCCGTGAACAGCGCCCCCGGAAAGAAAAAAAACGGGAAGCGGACGAGGGGGCGGCCGCGCCGATGACGTTCCAAAAAATTTTCAGAGCGTTTCAATCGGCGAAGGTGGAATACGCCATGATCGGGCGGACGGCGGCCGTCTACTATGGCCTGAGCGCGGTGACCTTCGATGTGGACATCGTCCTGGCTCTCGTGCCTGGAAACGCCCTGCGGTTTTTCAAGGCGTTGAAACACCTGCGCGTGATCTCTCAACTGCCCTCGAAAATGGAGATGGACCTTTTCGAGTCACAGAAGGTTACACGGTTTGGAATCGGGGGTCTGACGATCGACGTCCTGAAATGGCAGGAGGGATTCTCAAAGGCCTCTTGGCGGCGCGTCAAAAAAGTCCGCTACCGCGGCGTGACCATCCGCATCGCGCACCTCCACGATCTGATCGAAACCAAATCAGGCACCGGCCGCCGAAAAGACATGGCGGACGTGAGACGACTGCGGAAAATCCTCGAACAGGAAGAACAACCCGCGCCCCGGAGAAAACGGGGGGCCGCCCAATGACCCGCCGCGCAAATGTCAATCATGTCAATACCCGGCCCCTTGGGTCAAAATCCTCCCCCCTTGAGGGGGAGGCTGGGAGGGGGGTACCGGGGTCCCTCGGCACCCAATCCGCGCGGCATGGCAGTAACTCAATAACTCAATACCTGGCTCCCAGTACCGCAGTACCGCTCCCTGCCGCCGGTGGTCCGTACGGTTCGAGGGCCATTGACCGGGTCGAGAGGAATCAATGGAAACGCAAAACGTACTACCAGTGCGCCGTGGCGGCGATGGAAGGCGGTCGCGCGCTGATACAACTGATCCGGCTTGCCGGCGCCGCCGATTTCCCTGTGAGCCGCTGGAAAGCGGACCTTCGCCGCGGCCGGAGACCCCAGTGAATCTCTTTGAACTGGCGATGAAGGAGGTCTTCATCCCGTTGACCGCCGCCAAGACGCGCTTTTGCCTGATCGGAGGGCTGGCGGTGGCGCTCCATCGGATTCCCAGGGCCACGCTCGATTTTGATCTCGCCATCTTCACATCCGATCTGGATACAACCCTGTCCGTCCTTTTCAAAAGAGGATTCGGCGTGATGGCCATGGTGGCGGGGAAATCCGAACCGGTACTTCTGACAAATCCCAAAGCCATCCAGACATTTCTGAACACGGCCAAGCCGCGCGCGGTCAAAGTCTATCACCCAAAACTCGACCTGGCTGGAGACATCTGGTTTGAACCGACGGTGCCGATGGGCAAGCTTCTCAAGAGCGCCCGGCGAATCAGCGTGCAGGGCGTTGCGCTTCGAGTGGCGGCGGCCGATGATCTGATCCGCATGAAAGAGGCCGCCCTGGCCGATGACCCATCGCGCCCCCAGGACCGCGCGGACATTGCGGCGCTCAAGCAGAGCGGCCGAAAAGGTTCCCGGAAACGGACATGAACGCGAAAGTCAATAAGTCACCCTCCGTCCCCTTTGTCCAGAAATCTCTCATCGGAAAGATCGAGCGCCGGATTTACATCATCCGGGGCCGGAGAGTCATGTTGGATTCTGACCTCGCGGAAATCTACGGCGTCACCACGGCCAGGCTGAACGAACAGGTGAAACGAAACCCTGAACGCTTCCCGCCGGAATTCGTCTTCCGGATCACGAAAAGGGAATGGGACTCTTTGATGTCGCAATTTGCGATATCAAAAGGGCGGGGCGGCAGAAGGAAACTCCCCAGAGTCTTCACGAAGGACGGAGCGGTGATGCTTGCGACCGTTCTGAAAACCTCGACGGCAGCCGAAGTCACTCTACAGGTTGTGCGGGCGTTCAATCGGATGCAGGAAATTTTGGAGGCGCATCTTGACGTCGCCACCAAAATCCGGGAACTCGAAAAAATGGTCGGCAAGAAATTCCGAAAACACGAAAAGGCAATCCAGATCATTTTTGACGCCCTCCACCAACTGATGAACCCACCCATGACGCCCGTCGTGGGGTTTGTGGTTGACTCGACCGATGCCGGGTCCCATCGCACTCGTTCCAAAAATAGGCGCCGGTCATGATTGTCGGATCATCTCCCAAAATGACGAGCCGCGCAAATGCGCGCTTTGCGCGAATATTAGTATCCGTCCCCATTCGGCTCCTTGGGTCCCCTCCTCCCCAACGTGCCCGATCTGGCGGCGGTCTCGATGCTTCGGGACTGGTACCCGGTCGGTCAGGGGCGGAACCCAATAACACGAATGTCACGAATGGATTCGAATGCCACGAATGTTCGCCATACGGTAAATGTTTTATTCGTGTCATTCGTTTGATTCGCGCCATTCGTGTTGACGGTTTCCTGGCGTTTATCGATGGGTTGCCGGGAACGTTCACGTTCACGTTTCCAGCCTCTCGAACCCGTGACCCCCTGACCACAAACCGGAACGGGGCCGCCCAATGACTCGCTTCGCAAATGTCAATAATGTCAATACCCGGCCCCTTGGGTCAAAATCCTCCCCCCTTGAGGGGGAGGCGGGGAGGGGGGTACCGAGGTCCCCTGGCATCCAATCCATGCGGCCCGGCAATAACTCAATAACTCAATACCTGGCACCCAGTACCAATGCCTCGTGGCCGCGCGTACAAAAAGTCCGGTATCGCGGCGTGACCGTCCGTATAGCGCATCTGCACGATTTGATCGAGACCAAATCGCATACCGGCCGCCGAAAGGACCGGGCCGACGCCCTGGCGCTGAAGAAATTGCTCCACCGGAACGGGGCCGCCAAATGACCCGCCGCGCAAATGTCAATCATGTCAGCACCCGGCCCCCTGGGTCTCGTCATTCCCGCGAAAGCGGGAATCCAGGCCGCTTTCAAAGTACCCAATACTCGCCTCCGGCGTCTGCAAGAAATAACTTAACAACTTACGGTCTGACCCCATCTCAATCTAAAAATAACTTAACAACTTACGGTCTGACCCCATCTCACCTGAACAAAAACTTAAGGGCTGGCGCCTTTTCCGCTTTTTTCTTTCTGTCCGTCCTGTGTACCCTCTTTGAAATTTGCCCGGCCAGCGCAAAAATGATGGCGGATACGGTGGTGGTTGGGGCCGTATACGGTTGGTCGTCCGGAAATTCGGCCACTGCGGATGCGGCCATTCTCTACAACGCGACTCCCTGGACCGTGAATTTGAACGGCTGGAGAATTGTCGAGGACGACAAACAGCTTCGATACACGTTTCGATCCACGGACACCATTGGCGCATTCGGGTGGTATTCGTTCTCCGATAATGTCGTCTACACCGCCGACAGCACGGCCATTGGGACATTGAACATAACGGGGAGTGGTGGGAATATCGCCGTTGTTGCGGGTGGAGACGACACGGCGGATCTTTTGGGTTGGGGATCATCCACCAAATTTGAAGGGTCTGTCGGGCCCACCCTGGTTGCAGGAAATTCGTCGCTCTATCGGTATCCGGCCGAGCTGGAAACGGGCATGATCTACGGTATGATGATCGACAGCAACGCGAATAGTTTTGATTTTGTGCAGCAGGATCCCACCAGCGACGTGTTGCCTACGCGGAATTCAGGATCGGGACGGATCACATTCAGCTGTAACGCGCCCGCGGACGTGACCGAAGGCGTCGATTTCGGACTTTCCTGCACCGCGCTGATTGTCCGAAATGATGTGGTCGGGGATACGGTCGTTACCCGCTACAGCGGCTACATGGCGTGGGGGGACATCACCGCGAGCGCGGGAACGCTGACCTACACCGGCGCCGACAGCACGTTCACGAGCGGAGTCCTGAACAATTACCAGATCAAGGTGACCGGTGCCACCGGGAATGTCACCATCAAGATGGAGGACGCGTACTGCACGGGGTTTGCCGTGGTCAACGTCGCCGCCGTCGGAGACACGATCGCCTTCCGGAATTTTTCAAGCGGCGCGACGGTCGACACGGGCACGGCATCGATTTTGATCGAGGGAACGTCGTCGGGAGATTCCCAGGCGGGGAACAACTGGGACACTGTGTGGATTACCTTTGACGGGGTGGACACCCAGCTCGTTCGGCATACCGAGACGGGTGTCTGGGCCTGCACTGGAAACTTTACTTTCCCCGACAACGGCGGCGTGCGGGTTGTGGCGCGCCTGTACCGGAACGGCGCGCAGGTGGACAACGAGACGGTGACGATCATCTACGACGGGACCCAGCCCAAGATCACGGCCATTGCCAATACCGAGGTGATCAGCGGCGGGACGTTCAACAACAACGCCGATTCGGTCGTCTTCTACATCGTCGACACCGGCGCCGGGTTCAGTTCGACGTCAGGCTGTACCCTGCATTTTCAGCAAATCGGTGGGTCGACTATCAACGACACGCGGCAGATGTTCGAGGAAAACGGGTCGGGAACCTGGACCGTCACCGCCACGATTCCTTTCAACCTCGTCACGACCACCGACACCCAGTGGAAATTCTGGCTGACCTGCTCCGATGACGCCGGAAACAATTCCCTCGCCAGCGGTCTTTCGCCGCCCTACACCGCCAACAACAACGGCACGGCGACCATCAACGTCATCGGCGATGGCGATGTTGTGATCAACGAAATTATGTGGGGCGGCCGCGGCGGCGACGGCGAGTACGTCGAGCTTCGCAACACCACGGGCAACAGTGTGGAAATGACGGACTGGACGCTAGTCGACGGGAACGGGCTTGTGGTGACGTTCACCAGTTCCGACAGCATTCCGGCCAACGGGTTTTTTCTGGTCATGAACAACGGCGCCATCAACGACACAAGCAGTCACTTCCACCGGATCGTTTCCACCATGAGTCTGGTCAACACGGGGGAGACCCTCACGCTCAAAACGGCCACCGGCGTGATCGTCGATTCCACCCCAACCGGGGCGTGGCCTGCGGGGGAGAACTCGACGGACGGCAAGGCGATGGACCGCGCGGGCACGCCTGGAGTTGGCAGCGCTTCCGCCAATTGGGAAAACGCCTGGGACACATACAACACGGGCGGCCGGACCGGCGGCGGCACGCCCGGTCACCGCAATCCCAACGCCGCGCCGAACGTCAAAGTCTCGCCCGATTCGACCGCGGTCGCGGCCGGCGGGAAAGGCCAGTGGACCTTTACCATCACCAACGGCCCGACGGCGTTTTCGAGCGGCCGGATTGTCCTGCAGATCGACAGCGGCGGGGCATCGAGCCAGAGCGACAACTGGACAAAGCCCCAAAACAGCGATGAGGCGGCGGCCGGGTATGTGACCGCGTCCGTCGTGAACGGGACGCTCGGGACCCTCTCGACATCGGGTGATTCCGTCATTCTCAATGTGACATCGCTGGATGCGGACAACGGTGTAGTCACCTTGATCTACGGCAATACCGGCGGCGATAGAAGTGCGGCCGCCCGAGTCAGAACGACCGCCGGCCGCGCCTACTTCAACGTTTTTTTCGACGAGAATGGGACAACCGTCGAGCCGGTCAACCCCGAGACCGCGCCGGTGCATATCCAGGTGTCGTCGCTGTCAGGCGGGTCGTTTACGGATACGTCCCCCTCCGCCAACCCACAGAGTTTTATCTCTTCCGAATATCCGATCAGCGTCAAAGTCCGGGACGCGGCCGCCAATCCCGTTTATGGCGCGCACGTGTGGGTCACGCTGCCCGGCAACGGCGGCGATTCACAGTTGTCCGAGGACGGAAACTTCACAGGTCTCTACGAACCCTCCGGAAACGGCGTGACCCGGGTGGGCGGGTGGACGTATACCAGCGGGGAATTTCAGTTCAACTTCAAGACTTCCGCGACGGTGGGGCTCAATCAGATCAATTTTGACGATACGGACGCGTCGGTCGTGGGACCCACGACCTACTCCGACTCGGCCCGATTGCCGGTGCCGGTGGTCAGTGAGGTGATGTGGGGCGGGGCGGGAGAATATATCGAAATCTACAATCCCACGCACGACACCCGGTCCGTGGCCGGCTGGGCCATTTACGGGCGATCCGTGCCCAGTGCGAACGGCGCTCGCGATATTGAGATCGGCACCAGCACGTTGAACGCCATCGGCTATTTGAACCCTTTTTCTTACGCCGTTATCGCGGACATCGCCGACATGGCCCAGGACAGCGGTTTTGCTCCCGCCAATACGGGACCGCTCGACCCCATGACGTTTAACGCCGGTGGTGAAGCCATCTACCTCGTGGACGAGAACGGCGCCCAAGTTGACATTGCCGACAGTGTTCTGGCGTCGGGATGGTTCGCCGGAAGCGACATCGGCGGCGGAGACACATCGATGGAACGAGTATATCCCAATCGAACCGGAGCGCTTTCCTCCGCGTGGGCGTCGTCCGACTCCACCCTGTCGACGAAGGATGGAGGCGGGGGAGGCGGTTCTCCCGGCCGGCCGAACGCCAAATCTCTCTCGGCGGTGACGACGAAATTCTTTGACCGGCTTGACACCGACATGGGCCGGGACGGGGGGCAGACCGACGCGACGTTTGATACGGTTCGGGTCAATTTCACTCTCAAGATCGCCTCCGGCGACACCCAGCCCAACCAGCAGATCGGCGTGTCGGCGCTCGTCGAGGCTGGGCCGGCCAATCATCCGGCCAGCTCGGACTCGGCGATGGCCGTCATCCTGACGCCGACGGCCACCACCAACAGCGCCGGGACGACGCATATTCGGGTCTCCTCCAATTCCAACAATTTCTCCGGCACCGTCACCATACGCCTTCGCCAGCCCTACGGAGTCCGGGATTCAACCCATATCGTCTTCGACCGCGGGGACAGTTTCGGGTACGTGTTTCAGGCATCGGAGACGAATATTTTTGACACGTCCGCGACGAACGCGCTGCTGGTCTATGTCAGATTTTCCGATACGTTCTCGGGTCTCGATACGGCGATCATGCCGCAATATCGGTGGAAGATCGGGACGACCGGGACGTATTCGAACATGGCGAACATGACGAACTTTTCCGGGGACACGTTCCTCGCGCGGATCGACATCTCCTCGAGTACGTGGGCGGTCAAGCCCCACGACACGATCTACTGGCAGGTCACGTGGCGGGACCGCGCCGGGAATTACGACACGTCGCCGGACAACAACAAGCTTGCGTCGGAGTTCATCGACAACACCCGCGCGCGGGACACGGTCACGTCTCCGACCCAGTCCGACACGTTAAGCGGGAGCGGCGCGGCCATTTCTCTCAAGATCACAGACCAGGCCAACGACTACTGCACGCTGGTCATCAAGTATGACACGTACAGTTCAAGAATCTGGGCGCCCGTGACCCTATCGAGCGGCTCTCTGACGAACATCGCGGCCACGACGGGCGGGGCTACGGTGAGTCTCGGCTGGAACACCGTCACGGACATCGGGTCCGACACCACCAACCCGAGCGTGCGTCTCCGGATTGAGGTTTTCGACGGGTTCGACACGCATACGGACACCAGCGGATTTTTCGGCGTAACCAACACGTCCGGCAACGATCCGCCCCAGGACACGATTCTCCTCCCGACCGACGGCGACACCTTTTCGACCAACGTCACGATCCGCTTTCAAATCAGCGATCCCGACAGCAATGCCTGCACGGTGGCTGTCCAGTTCAGCAAAAACAACGGCAACACCTGGCAGATGGCGACGCTGTCCGGCACGTCGGTGATCGGGTCTCTCTACGCGCCGACCTTCATGGACACGAAAATCGTGGTGTGGTTGTCGAAGACGGATCTGCCGGACACGATCATCGCGAACGTGAAAATCCGCGTGATCCCGAATGACGGCACGGACACGGGGATCGAGGATACCACGGCGAATTTCGGGCTGGACAACGACAAACCGTCCGTCGTCGCGTCGCTCGAAGCCACCGCCGACGTGACCGCGCCTGACACCGGGGTGTATCTCTCGTGGAGCGCCTCCTCGTCGTCCGACTCGAAAGGCTACAACGTCTACCGATCCTCGGGTGTCGACAGCGCCTCTTCCACGAAACGGAACAACTCCCTGATCGAGGACACGCTGGCCTTCAAGGACTCGGACGTCGCCCAAGGCGACACCTACTACTACTATGTCGTCGCGGTCGACACATACGGCAACGAAAGCGACAGCTCGGAACAGGAAGCGGCGCCGAACCTCGAAGTTGTGAAAACGCTCGTCGATTCGGGGAATCTCAACGGCGTCCGGCCCGGCGACACCGTCGTTTATCGCCTGACCGTGCGGAACAACGGGTTTGCGCCCGCGCTGAATCCCGTTCTCTACGACTACGTCCCGTCCAACACGATCTTCCACGATTCCGCGACCGAGACGAGTCTGCTCAGCACCTGGACCATCCACTACCGCGTCGCCGGCGCCTCGAGCGAGGACGTCTGGCAGACCCCGCGGGTCGACTCGGCGACCATGGTGCGCTTCACGCGCCTGCACCGCTTCGAGCCAAGCAAGCAAACCAACGGGGATACGTTGACGATCAAGGTGAAAATACAGTGAGGGAGAAAGGGAGAGAGGGAGAAAGGGAGAAAGTCAAAACCAAAGAGAGAAAACAGAAAAGGAGAAACAGAGAAAATGAGTGAAAAGAGAGTAGGGCAGAGGCGGGCGATGATGCGGCGCGGGGGGGACCGGAGGCGCGCGGGTGCGGGGCGGATCCGGAGTTACCGCGATTTATTTGTCTGGCAGAAAGGCTATGCCCTGACCCTGCGTGTGTATGAGGCCACAAAGGCATTTCCGAAAGAGGAAATCTACGGCCTCACAAGCCAGATGCGCCGCGCCGCCGTTTCGGTCGCGGCGAACGTCGCGGAGGGATACGGCCGCGGTTACCGAAAGGAGTATGCTCATTACCTGAGAATGTCCTACGGGTCGCTGATGGAATTGGACACGCTGATCCTTCTGAGCGGGGATCTGACCTATTTTCGAAACGGTACTGCGGCGAGGCTGTTAGAGGCGGTGGCGGAAGAAGAGCGCATGCTCACCCGCCTGATTCTGAAAATCGAGGGTCGTCCATCATGAACTTGTTCCGTAGACCGGGGTTAACTTTCTCCCTTTCTCCCTTTCTCCCTCTCTCCCTGACCTTCTGTTTATCCTTTCTCCCTTTCTCCCTCTCTCCCTTTCTCCCTCTCCAAAAAGCCCACGCCCTGACCTTCGACACCATCCAGATCGCAAGCGTCGACACCCACGGCGCGCAGATCCGGTGGGTGACCGACGCGCCGTCGAACGGGAACATCTACTACGGACTCAGGGTTGGCGAGGCGACGAGGACGATGCTGGTGATTGATCAGGCGAAGGACCATCTGACCGGGCTGTACGGTTTGGAGGAGGGCGAGAACTACGTCTTCCGGATCACCGCGCGGGACACCGCCGGGAAGAGGGAGACATCCGACTGGCATACATTTCGGACTCTGGGCGACGCGGCGCCCCGGATTGTGAAAGTCGACCAGGTTCACCCGCGGATGGACGGCGGCAAGTTCGTGTGGCGTGCGAACGTACCGGTGCAGGGGACATTCGAGTGCGGGTATGACACGACCTATGGATTTCAGACGGAGGAGAAGACGTACAACATCGCGCATGAAGTCCTCGTTCAGCGGTTCCGGCCCCGCCGCCGGATCCAGTACCGGATCACGGCCCGGGACCGCCGCGGGCGGGAGGCGCCGGAGTGGATTGGAACCTTCACGACGGCAGAGGACAACATCGCGGCCAAGGCGAAGACGACCGGAACGTTCACGCGGAATCCCGAGCCCAACTTCATCCCGGACACCCCGCCGATCATCGACCGGATCACGGACGGCGCCCTGAACTATTTTCACAGCATGGCCACCAGCGGCGACCCGGACAAGGATACGCAATGGGTCGAGATCGACCTGGGAAAAATCCAGATCGTTGGGCAGGTCCTGACCTACTGGCGTCAACTGGCGTATCCGTTGAAATTCGCGGTCAAGGGCAGTCTCGATGGGGAACGCTGGGTGGATCTCGGCGACACCCACAACGCCGCGACGGGCGCTGTCGTCCGGAGCTACACGGGCGATCCGGTTTTGGAGCATGTGGTCCCCGTCGGGGGCATGGTCCTCCGGTACGTGCGGGTTGAGGTGCCGAAGGGCGCGCCGTACCACAAGCGGTTTGACAATTACCGGTTTGTGCAGTTGTTCGAGCTCAAGGTGTTTCCGCCGGAGATGCCGTGATGAAGTTCTTTGCAGGGAGAAAGGGAGAAAGGGAGAAAGGGAGAAAGTCTGTGTATCCTCTCTCCCTTTCTCCCTTTCTCCCTCTCTCCCTCCTCGCGACCCTCTTGTGGGGGACCGCGGCACTCGGAGCTGGAACAGCCAGCCAGACGAGCATCACCAACGGCGTGTTCAACGCCGGGGACACGATCCCGCAGACGACCGGGCGGCTGTCGATTTCCTACAAGCTGTCGGTCAACAACGCGGATTCCCGGTACGTCGGGTTCAACACGTCGGGTGTTTCGGTCGTCGTCGATACCGGCTACGACATGGATACCATCGGGAATTTCCCGGGAGGGACGAGCTATCCGGCCGACCAGCGGGGCAACATCGGCGACACCATCAGTTACGCCTATTGGATCAAGAACACCAGCAATGCGACCGTCCGGATTTATTTTGACAGTTACTTTCATCCAGCCGGCCTGAAGGATTCGGGCCCGGGTGCGTCCGGTCCCGCCGGGAGCTGGGACGTGCCTGCGAGCTACAAAGTCTGGACCGATTCGAACAACGACGGCGTGTGGGCGACCGGCGACACGATCATCACGTTCCTTGAGCTTGCCGCCGAAGCGAGCGACACGGTCGTGCAGATCGTCGTCATTCCGACCGACGCGAACGACGGGGAATCCTCCTACGCGTCCCTCCTCGTGACCAACCGGGCGCCGATTGGAAACGGATCAACCACCGGCGACGGCTGGCAGGACAGCGTACCCTTCACCGGTACCGAACGCGACACCCAATACGATACGACCGTGACGACCGTTTCCGGTCCGAATGTCGTCGTCTCCAAAACGATCGTCGAGCTGTCGGGCGCCGCGTCGCGCCCGGGCGATACGCTCATCATCAATATCACCTTCGACAACGACGGATCGGACACGGCCCGGGGCGTTGAGATCTACGACGCCGTGCCGGCCAATACGAAGCTCATCCCGAATTCCGCGGACAGCGGAAGCTTCCTCGGAAACTGGATGACCAGCGCCACGGGCCCCCTCGGAGACACCGACATCCGCGTCTACTACGACACCGACGCTCTCGGTTCGACGCTTGATTTCGGCGACACATACCTGTCGCAGGACAGCCGCGCGGTGACGGCGATCCGGTGGTCGCTGAAGGCGGCGGTCCAAGTCGGTCGTGAGGGCGATTTGAGTCCGGACGAGGGCGGCGACGCCCTCGGCACGGCGGAGTTTCAGAACGGGCAGGACGACGGGCGCGTGGAGTTTCGCGTCACGATCAAATGACGGGGAGGTGCGGCGCATAACGAGCGTGTAGGACAAAGGCAACAGGTCATGGTTCACCACAGAGTTCACAGAGGTTTGAACACGGAGGTCACGGAGAAATGTGTTCATATAAATTTCCTGAACCCCCTCGGTGTCCTCTGTGACCAATCTCTGTGATCTCTGTGGTGAAGACTTGAATTGCCGCAATACATGAATGCGAGGCCGAGCTTTCGCCCGTGGCCACGGGCGTAGGTGAGGCCAAACAAGGGGTTGGTGGGGTGAAGATCGAAACTCGAGATCGATCTTCCGTTTCCCGCCGAACCAAGGCGGGTCCCATGCCGGTCCGATCCCGGCGGGGAACGCTTTCCTCCACCTCCCGCGCATTCGAAAAGGCCGCGTCATCGGCGCATATGTATGTGTGCGCGCGATTATTCAGCTCTTTTCGTCATTCCCGCGAATGCGGGAATCCAGACTGCTTTGCGATCGGTCTGGATCCCCGCTTTCGCGGGGATGACGAATGCATTGGATGACCGTTTCAGTGATCCGTCCGCGAGGGCGGTGGACATAGATGGCAGATCCGGCGCAGTGGCGCCGGAGATTTCCATGCCTAAGGAGGCATTGACATGTCAGGATCAAGCAAGAGTTTGGTTTTCATGCTGGCTCTCGTTCTGGTCGGGTTCATGGCCGGGTCGGCCATGGGCGCGGCGGTCGGGACGTCCAGCACCGACAGCATCACGAACGGCGTTTTCGTCGCGGGGGACACCATCCCTCAGGCGGCCGGTGAGTTGTCGATTTCGTACAAGAAGGCGGCGAGCAACCCCGACTCGAATTATGCCGGGCCGTCAGCCGTCGCGCAGATTTCGGTCGACACCGGCTACGATCTTGAAGTGATCGGCACGCCGGCGGATCGGCGTGTGGCGATCGGCGACACCGCCAGTTACGCGTACCAGATCATCAACCTCGGCAACGCGACGCTGAGGATTTACTTCGACAGCTATTTCCACCCCACCGGCCAGAGCGATTCGGGGCCCGGCAGCAACGCCAGCACCAACTGGGACCTGCCCGGGAGCTACAAGGTCTGGACCGACTCGAACGTAGACGGCGTCTGGGCCACGGGCGACACCATCATCACCTTTGTCGAACTGGCGTCCGGCGCGTCGGACACTGTCGTGATGGTTGTCGTTGTTCCGACGAATGCGAACGACGCGGAGTCGAGTTATGCATCGATTCTCGTCACGAACCGCGCGCCGATCGGAAACGGCAGTACGACCGGCGACGGTTGGCAGGACAGTGTGCCTTTCACCGGGACCGAACTCGACACCCAGTACGACACGACGGTAACGACGGTGTCGGGCCCGAACGTGATCGTTTCGAAGACAATCGTCGAGCTGACCGGAACCCGGTCACGTCCCGGCGACACGCTCGTGATCACTATCACGTTCGACAACGACGGCGCCGACTCGGCGCGTGGCGTTGAGCTTTTTGACGCCGTCCCGGCCAACACGCGACTGGTTCCGAACTTCGACAGTGGGAGTTTCCTCGGAAACTACCAGACCGGTGGCGCCAATGTTCCACAACCAGATTCGTACATCCGAGTCTATTTCGACACGGATGCGCTCGGTTCGACGCTCGACTTTGGCGATACGTATCTATCGATGGACAGCGCGCCGGTGACGGCGATCCGGTGGACGCTGACGACGACGCTTCAAGCCGGGAAAGGCGACTTGAGTCCGGACGCGGGCGGAGACGCCTTCGGTACGGCCGAGTTTCAGGACGGCACGGACGACGGACGCGTAGAGTTTCGCGTCGTTATTCGATAACGAGCGGAGGACAAGCGAACACCTGGTGCGCGGGTAAGGGGACCGTCTAGGCGGTTTTCCTCCCAACAGGTGCGTGATGCGCAGGCGCCGTTCGTTATCGGGAAAGCTGGACCCATGAGGGGCGGAGTGTGTCCCTTGTGAGGGATCGATGACGGACGTGTACAGCCGTTAGACCGGGGCCGGGCACGACACAGTCGGGCCTGACCTCTAAAGTTCGGACGTAAGCCGCGCAGCGCGCCTTATCCTCCGCAGCCCTCCGTGTACCCCGATTTGGGGGATGACGGCGGGCCGGCAGATCGCCAGGTGAATCGGTGTCGAGGGAGATTCTCCGTCCCCAACGCGTGATGAGGGAAATGCCATCCTGGCATTTCCTGACACTGAGGCGTTGGGGACTGGACGTCCTGTCCGTCCCTTGAATGGGAGAGAGTCTTCAGACTCGGCGCCGGGTTCGCGCTCATGGACCGCAGGTCAGAGGCGAATGGTCTTCGTCCTCCGGCCGGTACAACGGGACCTGTAAATCCAGGTCCGCCAGGAAGGCCGCCCGATCGTTACGGCGGCGGGAAGTGGTTCCCCAAAGACACGGTCTTTCGGGAGCAAGTTCCCAGACCTGGACGCGGCGGCACATCGCCGACGGTACCGAGGCCGGGACGGCCAAACGCCAACGGTCCTGGAGCCAGGCTGATACCCGATTCAGCCGCTCCGCCAACGGACGAGATCCGTGCGGGGCCTGAACGGAGTCAGCGGCCTCCGGGGAATTTAATAGGGGATTTCGGATTTCGGATTTCGGATTTGGGATTTGGAGATCCGAGCGGAGAAGGTCTGCCCCCAACGCGTGATGGGGGAAATGCCGTCCTGGCATTTCCTGAGACTGATGCGTTGGGGACTGGACGTCCCTGTCCGTCCCCAAGAGTCTGTGCAGACGATGACCTACCGGGCATTCGTCCTCGCAAGAGGTCCGACCCGCGGGTGTCCGGATGCGCCTCGCCTCCGTGGTCTATCGACGGGCATGGCGATAGACCGCCAGGCGCGGCTGGTTCATTGGAAGGGAGAAAGGGAGAAAGGGAGAAAGGGAGAAAGTCTAACCCCTTTAAACCCAGAGAAAACATTCTGAGGGCGGTGTACGGCGTCGTTCTGGTGCTGGCGTTCTGGATCGGGCTTGCGCCGCCTGAGGCTTTGGCGGCGCATGGGGATACGCATACGCCCGTCGGGACCGTGATCACGTTTGATTCGGCGACGGTCAAGTTTACGTGGCTCTTGACGTCGACGAACACGCTGTTCAAGGACAGCAGAGTTCTTAACACGCCGGGCGTGGACTACGACACGGTCCAACTTCTGTCCGCCGTGGACGTGACGGCCAATATCGAGACGGCGTATATCGGGCCGAACGAGACTGCGGTCTTTGTGAAGCACGTCCGCAATCTCGGGAACGGCGCCGACACGTTCCGTCTGCGCGCTGATTCGGCGGCGAATCTCGTGACGGGCGTCTTCCTCGACGCCGACGGGGACAGTGTGTATGACGCGAGCGATCCGCCGAGGGATTCCATTGTGCTCTTGTCCATTTCGGATACAAATGCGCTTTATGAGACTGTCGTCCTGGTCGTGGCGCAGGCGCCGCCCACGGCCTTTGACGGGCAGGTCGATACGGTCCAGTTCAGCGCGACGTCGACGGATATTCTGCCCCATGCGGAGACCGTGTCCCTGGTGCTGACGGTCGACTCCCAGCCCCCGACCGTTCCGGCCCAGCAATCGCCGGCCTCGGACCACGACACGACCCAGACGGTCCTGACGTTCACGTGGTCCGCCTCGACGGACACCCGGTCGGGTCTTGCCCGGTATCGCTTCCAGATGGATACCGCCGGGTCTTTCACGGCGCCGGCCGTCGACAGTACGACCGGGGAAACCACATACACCGTTCCGGCGGCTCTGACCGCCAATCTCTACTACTGGCGCGTGCGCGCGATCGACACGGTCGGGAACGTGACCAACAATACGGATTCGTTCCATGTGCGCGTGGATACGGGCGAAAAAATCACGCTCGTCTCGCCGTCGTCGGACCACGAGACCTCCGCGACGACCGTGCGGTTTGCCTGGTCCACGGAGGACAACGCCGAGACCTACACGTGGCAGTTCTCCAAGAGCGCCGCCTTTGCCGCAATCTCCGACAGCGCGGTGGACACGTCCGCGACCACGATCGTCAAGAATCTCACCGACCAGGACACCTACTACTGGCGCGTGATCGGCCGGGACAGGGTCGGCAATTATGATACGACCGCCGGCCGGTTCATCCTTCTGGATACCACCGTTTTCGCGGTGTCCCTGGCGGCGCCCGCCGACGGCCATGAAACAACCGCGGCGGTATTTCTTGTGGCCTGGTCGGCGGTCGGGGACAGCGTGGGGATTGATTCGTACGCGCTTGAGTTGGCGAAAAACACTGGATTCACAAACATGGTGTTCACGGACACGGTCGACGCGGGTCCATCCGCCTCAGGCGGAAGCGACACCGTGACGGGCCTGTACAACGACACGTACTACTGGCGCGTGCGGGCGATCGACGACCTGGGGAACCAGGGAACCTATTCATCCACGCGGGGATTTGTCACCGACACGCACGTGGCCCAGGTCGCGCTGGTGAGCCCCGCGAACAACACGTCCACGCCGGACACGACCCCGACGCTGAGCTGGAGCGCCGTCGGCGACAGTGTGGGCATTGACAGTTATGTGGTGGAAGTGTCCGGGCATCCGGCCTTCGCGTATACGAATTTTTCCGATACCATCGACGGCGCCCTGACCAGCGACACGACCGGGATTCTGGCGGATTCGACCTACTACTGGCGGGTCCGCGGGATCGACCATCTGGGGAACACCGGCGCGAATTCGGATTCCTTCGTTCTGAGAATCGACACCGGCGTCGTCGTGATCCTGGTGTCGCCGTCGGCCGGTCACGAAACGAATGTCGGAACCATCGTCTTCACGTGGTCGGGCGACGCTGCGGATACCTTTACCTGGCAGATTTCCAGGTCAAGCGTTTTCGCAACGATCTCGGACAGCGTGGTGGACACGACGTCGTTGTCGCTCTTGAGGACCCTGCCGGCTCAGGATTCCTTCTACTGGCGGGTGATCGTCCGGGACGCCTCCGGCAACGAGGACACGGCGGCCGGCCGGATCATCGTCCTGGATTCGACGGCCGCGCCGGTGACGCTGTCCTATCCGGCGGACCGTCACGAAACGACGGCGATCGGCATCCTGGTGGGATGGACCGCGACGGCGGACAGTGTCGGATTGGACAGTTACGCGGTGGAAGTATCGACGAACTCGGCCTTCACGAACATGGCGTTCACGGACACCCTGGACGCGATTTCATCCGCGGCGGGCGGAAGCGACACCCTCACGGGTCTATACAATGACACCTACTACTGGCGCGTCCGGGCCATCGACGACCTGGGCAATCAGGGCGCCTTCACGGCATCCCGCGGGTTTGTGACGGATACTCTTGTGAACCAGGTGACGCTGTCGTTCCCGGCGGACCGTCACGAAACGACGGCGATCAACCTGGTTGCGGGGTGGTCGGCGGTGGCGGACAGCGTGGGCGTGGACAGCTACGCGGTGGAAGTATCGACGAACACGGCCTTCACGAACCTCGTGTTCACGGACACGCTGGACATGCTTCTGACGACCGACACGATCACGGGCCTCTATAACGACACGTATTACTGGCGTGTGCGGGCGATCGACAACCTGGGGAACGTCGGTCCCGCCTCGACGCAGAGGACCTTCGTGCTGGACACGGCGGTTGACCGGGTGACGCTGGCCGGTCCGCCGAAGGGAACCACTTCAAGCAATCCGAACGTGGCGTTGACATGGAACGAACTGGCGGACAGCGTCGGCATCGATTCCTATGCCGTGGAGCTTTCCTCAAGTCCCGTGTTTGCGGCCTTCAATTTCGCGGACACCGTGGCCGGGTCCCGGACATCGGACACGACAACGTCCCTCGTCTCGTCAACGTATTACTGGCGTGTCCGGGCCATCGACCGCCTGGGCAACATCGGCCAGTCTTCGGACTCTTTCTACTTCCTGATCGATACCAGCCTGACCGTGACCTTGTCCGCGCCGCCGGACGGGCACGAGACGACGGCGATTACGGTTCTCTTCGTCTGGTCCGGGAATTTGACGGACACCTACACCTGGCAGTTGTCTCGGTCGGCGGCGTTTGCGACTCTGGCCGACAGCGTGACGGATACGGGCGCCGAAAGTCTCCTGCGTACGATGCCGGGCGAGGACACCTTCTACTGGCGGGTCATCGGCCGGGACACAACCGGAAGCATGGATACGCAGATGCGGGGCCTGGTGGTCGATACATCGGTGAACCAAGTCGGCCTTGCATCCCCGTCCGACGGCCATGAAACGACGTCATCGCGGGTGGTGGTGAGCTGGACGGCGGTATCGGACAGCGTCGGGATCGACAGTTACGCGGTTGAAGTCTCGCGGACGCCCGCGTTCACGGCGCTGGCGTATGCGGATACGCTGGACGGCGCGGTCACGAGCGATACCCCGGTTCTTGCGGACAATGACAGCTATCACGTGCGCGTCCGCGCGATCGACCACCTGGGGAACAACGGGACGTACTCCGCCGCGCGCGGGTTCGTGACGGACACCCGCGTGAGCCAGGTGGTCCTGGCGTCCCCGTCCGACGGCCATGAAACCACATCATCGCGCGTGGTGGTGAGCTGGACGGCGGTGTCCGACAGCGTCGGGATTGACAGCTACGCGG
>JACQOF010000065.1 GCA_016202645.1 bacterium | reverse complement strand
TCCCAATAATTCGCAAGGGCGACTCTTTGGTGCAACTTCCATCTTTTCTTTGGCAACCAGTCCTGTCTCGCTCCCAATCTCGGTTCTGCCGCATCCGCAGCTGTTTCTATGTCCTTCAATATCGTTTCCGTGTTTTTATCCAAGTCACCGTGATAAACTTTATCCAAAACAGGCGCGTCTTCCGGTTCACCACCAGGCGAATTTATTATGTACGGAAAATCAATATTTTTGGAATCGGGGATTAACATTGTGACTTTGATTGACACGCCGATCCGGTTCCCCGCGCTCCCCCCATGAATAGGCGTACGTTCCACATCAATTGGATGCTTGCCTTCAGACTGCCGTTTCAAATTCAGCAAACGAATTTTGCTATGCAGCAATACATCAAGATAGAAATTACGGGTAAATGCTTTGTCTTTGGCCTCGCCCCCCTTCGAGTGAATGTTTTGCCCAATGTTACTTTTTGATTCGGTGGCCAAATAATCTTCATCGTAGTCCTCCTCAAATCCTTTGGACACGGCAGTTGAGAAACGGCCCTTGTGGAGATACTCCATATTTCGGGAGGCATTGGACATTAGTGGGTTGAATCCAAAATTAGCTCTCTGGCGTAGTTCCTCAAATCTCCGGGACACGCCAATCTCATTACGCCTCGCCCCCATTCTATTATCGGTTACATTGTCTTTGCCGTGACTTTGAAAAGATATGAAATCATCACCCGGAGGCTCACTTGCGGCCTCCTTGGAATTACACAACAAGAGGATTAGGATGCTACAAACTACGTTTTTGATCTTCATTTTTGAATTGTACAACACAATCGATGGGATCGCAAATTTCTCGGTGACGCGCTCCGGTGACGCGCTCTGCGAGTCGCTCAGTGTGACAGGTGACCAGGCTGTAGGTATAACCGTTCGTCGTGCACAAAATCTCCAATGCATCGTCCAGCGGCACGTCCTTGATGTGGATATCCACGGGCCCCGTCACGTCCCTGTCCGGCACGATGTTCACGTTCGCCAGCTTCGCCAGCGCCTGAAGAACCGCCCCGATATCCGTTTGTGTGAAATTCAAAAAAATTGTTGGCGGTTTTGTTTGCAGAGAAATCTCAACCGAAGAAGTATCCGAAAGGGCAGGCGCAATGCCAAGCGCCAGACAGAGTCCGAGAGTCGTCACAACTCGATTCGACCACCTCCGCATAGTATAGACACCCTATCTAATGGACCCTACTTTTGCAATGCGATTGTTGGATGGATGTTATTGAATGAGGGGCGGATGTTTTGACCCGGACAAAATCCGCGGCCACGCCGCCGCGTCAGGGGAGAAGGATGTAGGTCTTTTCGACGCCCGGAGGGCGTTTGGGTTGGCGGGGGGCCGGGGGGGTTTCGGCTGCGGGTTTGGAGATGGCCGGGAGGTCGAACTGGATCGGGCGCGTGTCTTGGAAAGACGCGGCGAGGGCCGGGCTGGTCCAGAACGCGATGTACGGGGTTTTCTGGAATTCATAGGCGGCGGTGTAGCGTTTCTGGCGAAGGTGCACCAGCGCCGCCGGCACGGCGACCTTGCTGAAAATCGGGGGGATGAGCAGCTGGGGCAGGACGTGCGGCGTCAGGAGAGGTTCCTGTTCCGGGAGAATTTTCTGGATGTCCTCCTCCCAGTGGCTCTCCGTCATGAGCTGTTTTTCCGCCTCCACCTTCGCGAAGTGCTCCGCCCGGATATTCGCCTCCTCAGCGGCCTTGTCCCGCCTGTACTTGAAGACCATCAGCGCCAGAACGAGCGCGAAGAGCGCCGCCGACACGCGGACCAGTTTTTTTGTAAAGGCCGCGGGGTCGGCGAGGATGGTCTCGATCAGTTTCATGAGTCGGGCGCGGGGCCGGATCCCGTCAGGACGCCGCCGCCAGCGCCGCTTCCTCCGCCTGCTTCATCCGGACCGAAATCAGTTTCGTGATGCCGGCTTCCTCCATGGTGGCGCCGAAGAGGCACGAGGCGGCCTGCATGGTGAGTTTGTTGTGGGTGACGATGACGAACTGGATCTTGTCGGAAAATTCCCCGATCAGCTTCGCCAGCCGGCCGACGTTCGAGTCGTCCAGGGCCGCGTCGACTTCGTCCAGCATGCAGAAGGGCGACGGTTTTTCCATGAAGAGCGCGAAGAGCAGGCACAGCCCCGCGAGGGACTGCTCGCCGCCCGACCGCGAGGCCAGGGAGGTGAATCCCTTGCCGGGCGGCCGGAGCTGGATGTCGACGCCGGACTCGAGGAGTTCCTCCGATTCGGTCAGGATGAGCTTGCCTTCGCCACCGAGAAAAAGTTTCTTCGTGACTTGCTCGAAATTCGCGGCGACGCGCTCGAAAACTTCAACAAACCGCTCCTTGCAGATCCGGTCGGTCTTCCGCTGGACGTCTTTCAACGTGTCCCGGGCCAGCCCGAGATCCGCGAGCTGTTTCTGGAGGTCCGCATGCTTGGCGGCGACTTCGTTGTACTCATCGATGGCGTTCACATTCACCGCGCCGAGCTTGTGGATCTTCATCTGGATTTCCTGCAGGCGGCCGGCGATGTCCTCCGGGTTCAGGGTCTCGAATCCCTCCGGGGGCGCCGGCGCCTCCGTGAGGCTGTCGAGATCGACTTGAACGTCGCTCTGGACGTTCTCCTTCAGGTTCGCGATCTCCGCCGACAGCGCCGTCAGACGGATGTCCTGCCGGTGCCGGGCTTCGCGGAGAGTCTGAAGGTGTTCGGAGATCCGGGAAACTTCCGCGCGAGACGACTCGATTTGTTCAAGCGTTTCCGACCACCGGGCCTGCCGCGACGCCAGTTCCGATGCGGCGGCCGACGCGCGGCTCTCGGCCCCGGCCAGTTCCTCCCGAAGGCGCGCCATGTCCGCTTCGATAGATCGAATCTCCTCTTCGAGGACCGCGCGGCGCGCCGACAAGTCCGCGAATTCCGATTCGACCCGGTCCAGATCGCGGCCGCGGTCCTGCAGGGTCCGGAGACCACGCTGGGCTGTTTCACGTTCCGCCCGAAGGCCTTCGATTTGCCGGCGGAGTTCCTCGATTTTGGGGCGCAGGTCCATGACGCCTGTGCCGCGGAGTTCCTGCGCCGACGCCTGCCGCGCGCGCGCTTCGGAAACGGCCGACAATTTTTCGGTCAACTGCGCCGACTCGGACTCCATCCGGGCGCGGCGGTCTGCGGCGACGTGTTCGCACGAATCAAGCGACGCCGCGACGCGGACGTGTTCGCTGTCCGCGTCCTTGAATCGCCGGAAGGCCGCCTCCTGGGCGGCGCGGGACGCCGACAGTTCCGAGCAGGCGCGCTGGAGGGTCTCCTCCTCCGACGCCATCTGCGCGGCCATGTCTTTGATCCGCTCTTCGGATTCGGTCAGTTCCCGCTTGCGGCCCATGAGCAAAGCCCCGAGAGTCGGACCCGCGGTGATGGCGCCGGACCGGTAATAGGACCCGTCGAGCGTGACGATGGAAATCCCGCGGGTTTCTTTGGCGACCCGCAGGAGCGTGTCCATGTCCTCGACCACGAGAGTCCAGCCGAGAAGATTTTCGAAGAGCCGGGTCAGGTTGGAATCAAACCTGAGAAGCCTGACGGCCCAGCCGACGATTTTATCTCCGGCGGGAAGAGGCCGGGCCGACGCGGGAGACGGCAGAAGGTCCAGGGCCCAGAACGTCACCCGGCCCCGGAGACTGCCTGAGACTTCCCGGAGGATTTCTTTGACGGTATCGCCCGTCGACACGATCAGATGCTGAAGCTTGGGCCCCAGCGCGGCCTCGACGGCCTTCGTGTAGGCGGGATCAAACTCGATGAGGTCCCGGACGACGCCGACGAATTCGTCGCGCTTGTCGAACCGCTCAAGGACCGCGCGCACGCTTGCGGAAAATCCCTCCCGCGACTCTTCCGCCGCCGACAGCGACCGGAACCGGCCTTCGACTTCGGCCAGTTTGGCGCGAAGCTTCATCAGGCGGTCCCGCGAGACCTCCATCCGCGACTCCGCTTCCTTGACCGCCATCTCCGATGACGTCTGGGCTTGGCCCGCCGCGCCGCGGCTCTGCTCGAGCCGGGACATCTGGTTCGCGAGGTCCGCGCGCTTCTGCTCGTCCTCGGCGGCCTGCGCCGCAAGAGTTTCGATCCGGCCGCGGATTTCCTCGGCGGAGGAGTTGAGGGCCGCGAGGGTCGATTCGAGAGCGGCGGAAGCCTCATGCGCGGAGATGATGTCGTCGTGTTCCGCCGTCTGGCGTTCCTCCAGGTTCCGAAGTTCCCCGTCGGTCGTTTCCAGTTCGGCGTCGATCCGCGACAGCTCCGAATCGGATTGCTCCAGGGACACGGCCACTTCCTTCCGCAGATCCGACAATCGCGACGGCGCGTCCGCCCCCTTCGCAGATTGAAGGAAATCCCGTCCTGGGATTTCCTGAGTCTGGAGCTTCGGGGACTGGACATCCCTGTCCGACGGCGAGGCGTCCCCGAGGACGGTCTTCACCAATTTGGCTTGCGCGATGTCGATTTCGCTCAGACCGCGGCGGGCGCTGTAGAGACGCGCTTCCGACGCCGCAAGCAGCTTGTCCTTTTCGGCGCGGTCCCGCTCGGCGCCGCGCAGGGTTTCCTCCCAGCCGGATATTTCGGCCGACAGATTCTGGCGGGTCTCGGCGAGAGAGGCTTCGAGGGCGAGGGTCGAGGCCGAGGAAGTCTCCAGGGCCTCGATCTCGCCGCTGACATCCGATTTCTGCCGTTCGATCTCATCCAGTTCCGCGCGGATTTGCTGGTATCTCCGGTAGGAGCCGGCCAGGACCCACTCGTCGTGGGCCTTCCGGTACTCCAGATATTTTTCAGCCCGGCCGGCCTGGACCTTCAGGCCGTGCATCCGGGACTCGTAGTCTCCCAGGAAAACTTCCACCTGCTCGATGTTCCGCTGGACTTCGTCCAGCCGCCGAAGAGTTTCCTTCTTGCTCTGCCGGTAGGAAACAACGCCGGCCGCCTCCTCGAAATACTGGCGGCGCTCTTCCGGCGACGCCGACACGATGAGCTGGACCTGGCCCTGCCCGATCACCGAGTAGTGGCCCTTGTTGACGCCGACGTCCATGAACATTTTTTG
>JACQOF010000061.1 GCA_016202645.1 bacterium | reverse complement strand
GATAGGTAGTAGTCGGTTACGATTTCCTTTGTGGTTGGATTTTCGGTGTGTAAGATTAGCGGTTCATCAAGTTGCTTTGGTGCTCCGGTCAGTCCCTGAATCCACCCCGGCCCATGGGTGAATGACCTGGCGCCATGACCCGTCAGCGGACGATCGCCAGCTTGTCGATGAGTTTGTTCCCGCCGCCTTCGAGGACGTAGATGTAGACCCCGGATCCGACTTTCTGACCGTTCTTGTTGGTGGTGTCCCAGGTGGTGGTGTTGTTCCCGCCGGCCGCGCCGGTCCCCTTGAGTTCCTTCACCAGTTTCCCTCCTACATCATAAATGCGGATGGACACGTCTGCCGCGGCGCCCAGATTGTACGTGAAGGTCATGATCCCGGCCGCGTCCGGGCCCGGGTTGGGATAGACGAATGTCAGATCTTTGGATAAGGGGGCCGAGAGAAATGGCGAAACGAACTCAGGCAAGCCGACGGCCAAGGTCAATGGAAAGTGAAAAGTGGAAGGTGAAAAGGGGAAAACCAGAGACGACGATTTCCGCAAATTCACGGGTCCGGCGGGCCCGCCCAGGAGATATGCCTCGTACTGCGAGGGAATGCTTTCGACGTTGTCCCAAGTGAGTATCGTTGCCCCGCCGATATCCGTTGCTACGATAACTTCCCAGGCCAATCCTGTCGGGCTCGGGGATCTGTAACTGGCGGCCATCCAGGTCTGGGATTTGGGATTTCGGATTTCGGATTTCGGATTTAAACCAGAACCCGATTCACGAACTGCCACCGTCAAATATCCGGATGCGAGGCCCGGCGCCTCCATGGCGTTGTGCGCCCGCTGCAATTCCGCGCTCGGTTTGACCCC
The DNA here is from genome assembly GCA_016202645.1 of bacterium. GTDB lineage: Bacteria > Lindowbacteria > 2-12-FULL-62-27 > 2-12-FULL-62-27 > 2-12-FULL-62-27 > JACQOF01. The sequence goes on along the minus strand of JACQOF010000061.1, from coordinate 4,313 downwards.
CACATAATTCTGCCAGTCGGTCACGCCGCCGGCGCTGCCGACAAGTTGGATTCCCCAGTCGGCATCGGCTGTCCCCGATTGTTGATAGCCCGCCGAAAGTTTCGGATAATCCGCCGCCGCCGCGCGGCCGTACGCGGGGGCCAGAGTCAGAATTTCGGACGCATAAGTTTCCGGGCTTGCCGGGTTCGGATAAATGAACATCGTGCAGGCCTGCTCCGCATACAGCCAGAATCCCACCATTGGTTTGAGCTGCATGGATGTGAGGCTCGTCGTTTCGACGGTCGGGCCGTAGATGTAGTTGGCTCCCGTGTACCAGTAAACTTTGTTCTGAATCACAGTGTCGGTTCCAGCTTTGTAGGGCGTCAGGCGCTGGCTCTGCGGCAGAGGAGTGTCGTTGACGTTCGACATGTCAAAGGCGACGCCGGAATCCCAGCTTATGTAAAAATACTGTCCGCTGGATATCTGGTTCCATCCCACGACAAGCCTGACGCTGATCGTCTCGGCTGTGGCGGCGCCCAAGGTCGGCACAAAGACCCGGCCGCCGGTTGCGTCCTTGATCCAGTAGGCACGGCCGCGCACCGCCGTGGCGGTGTTGGACACGTACGCACTCGTCGCGTTGTTGTACTCGAATATATCGACGGCGCCGGGCAGACCGCCGTCGGCCGTGGCGCTCTTCAAATTCCATCCCGGCGGGACGGCTTTGTTCGGCCCCACCATGCGCCAGCCAAGACCGAGCGTGTTCCCGCCCGCGGGCACGTCCCGGCCGTCCGCGTACGCCAGGAACATCACCGATTTGCCCGCCACGCTGTCGTTGCTCGCCTGGACGCGGTACACGCCGGCGTCCGTGCCGAGGTACAACGTCGCGCTCGCGTAGCCGGACCCGTCCGTAAAAGTCGTCTCCGTGGTCGGTCCCGCGCCCGACGTCAGGTGCGCCCCCGATCCCTGAACTATTGTGAACGTCACGCGCGCCCCGCTGACGCCTGCGCTCCCGCCCGTGTCCACCACGCGGACGCGCAGGGGCGACGAGAGCGCGGCGCCCGCAACGCCGAGCTGGTGGTTGCCGCTGTCGATGACGATGGTGTCCGGCGGCGGCGCGAGTTTCGGATCGACGGTGAAATTCGCGTTGGAGGAATCGGATACGGCAGTGTCGGCCGCGTTCGATACCCTGACGCGCACGGCCTTTCCAACCGTTCCCGGGATCAGCCATGCGTAACTTCCAGTGTTCGAAACCGACGCCGTGATCACGTTGGGGAACGTCGCGCCTGTGTCGCTCGAAAATTCGAGGTTGACATTGGTTATCACGCCGGCCCACGTCCACGTGATCGTCTGCGTATCGCCGACCAGCCAGACTTCGCCGCCGTTGGGCGCGGTCAGAGTGAGCGCCGCGGCCGAATCTATTTTGAGCGCAAATGAGGACGAATTGGGACCGACGTTGCCGAGGTCGTCAATAGCCCGGACGCGCCAGTAGTGTGTGTCCGACGCCAGTTCGGGCGTGACCGTGGCGCTGGTAACGGCGCCGTCGACAGTATCGGCAAAGACGATCGACGCGAATCCGGCGCTTGTGGACACCTCCACCGCGTAGGAGTCGATCCCGACGCTGTCGAACACGGCGATCCAGACAAGCGTGGGCGTCGAATCTATCGTGGCCGACCCGTCCGACGGACTCGATAGCGTCACGGTTGACACTACAGTATCGACGACGAATCCACGCGCCGTCGAGTTCGCGCCAACGTTGCCGAGATCGTCAATCGCGCGCACGCGCCAGAAATAGGTGTCGTTGTCGAGGCCCGTGAGGGTGTCGCTCGTGAACAGGCCGTCCACGGTGTCCGTGAACGTAAACGTGCCCGTGAACGTGCCCGACTTCGATACTTCAATCGCGTAGCTGTCGATGCCGACGCTGTCCGATACGGCCGACCAGGACACGACGACGGAGACATTCGTGGTCTCATGGCCATCCACTGGCGACGCGGCTGCAACTTGGTCCACCCCGGTGTCGAGGAGAATCCCGCGTCCGGCCGAGGTGTCCGTTGCGCCGAGGCTGTTTCGGCCGATCACGCGCCAGAAGTACGTGTCGGGGTGGGGAAGGGTCCGTACGACAAGGAGCGCCGTCGTGTCGGAGACGCTGTCCACCAGCGTCGAGAAGGCCGATGTCTTTGCCAGCTGCCACGTGTAAGTGTCGGCGTTGAGGCCCGACCAGTCGAATTTCACCGAGACGGCGGTGGTCTCGTGCCCGTCCGGAGGAGTAAGGAGCGTGACGGTTACGGCATTCGTGTCTATTTTGAGCGTGAACGAATCCGAATAGGCGCCGACATTTCCGAGGTCGTCAACCGCCTTCACGCGCCAGTAGTAGGTGTCCGCGTTGAGGCCCGGCAGAATCGTGTCGGTGGTATTGGCGCCGTCGACGGTGTCGACAACGTCCGTTGTCGCGAACGTCGGGCTGATGGCGAATTCGATGATATAGCTGTCAATACCGACGCTGTCGGCAACCGCAATCCACGTTACGGTTGGCGTCGTATCAGCCGTCAGCGTGCCGCTTGCCGGACTCGTGAGAGTAACTTTGCCGGCAACCGTATCAACAATGAATCCCCGCACGGCCGAGTAGATTCCGCCGTTTCCAAGATTGTCGATGGCTCGGACGCGCCAGAAGTAGGTGTCATTGTACAATCCCGTGACCGTGTCGCTCGTGAACAGGCCGTCCAAGGTGTCCGTGAACGTAAACGTGCCCGTGAACGTGCCCGATTTCGATACTTCAATCGCGTAGCTGTCGATCCCGACGCTGTCGCTGACCGCCGCCCACTGCACCGCGACCGACACCACATTCGTTTCGTGCCCGTCCGCCGGAGAGATCAACGTCACCTGGGCTGTGAACGTGTCGATCACGAATCCGCGCGCGGCGGAATTCGCGCCGACGTTGGAAAGATTGTCAATCGCACGCACGCGCCAGTAGTATGTGTCGTTGCCCGTCGACGCGAAGTTGTCGGAGGTCGCTGCGGCGTCGAGCGTGTTTGTGTAGACGATAGACCCAAACCCGCTCGTCAGCGAAACCTCGACAACGTAGGAATCAATCCCGACGCTGTCCGACAGCGCCGACCAGATCAGCGTCACGCTCGCTGAAGTCGTCTGGTTCCCGTCCGCGGGGCTCGACAGCACGACTTGCCCGGCTTCCGTGTCCACGAGGAACCCGCGGACGGCCGAGTTTGCGCCCGTGTTGCCTATATGGTCGATCGCCCGCACGCGCCAGTAGTAGGTGTCGTTGTACAGGCCGGCCGGCGTGTCCGACGTCACAGAGCCGTCCACCGTGTCGACAACGACCGTCGATGTGAATGAAGAGCTCTTTGAAACCTCCACGACGTACGAGTCGACTCCCACGCTGTCCGACACCGCCGCCCACGTCAGCGCCACGCTCGCGGTGGATTTCCGCGCGCCGTCCGCGGGAGCAGACAGCGCCGGCTGGCCCGCTTGCGTGTCGACCACAAACCCGCGGACCGCCGAGTTCGCGCCATTGCTGCCGAGGTTGTCGATCGCGCGCACGCGCCAATAAAAACTGTCGTTATCTGTCGCCGTGAATGTGTCCGTCGTCAGAGCGCCGTCCACCGTGTCGGCCAGGGCAATCGAGGTAAACGCGCTTGTGCGTGAAACCTCGACCGCGTATGAATCTATCCCCGCGCTGTCCGTCAACGCCAGCCAGGTCAGCGCCACGGCCGCGGCTGTCGTCTGATTGCCGTTCGCGGGACTCGACAATGTCACCTGTCCGACGCCGGAGTCGACCAAAAAGCCCCGGACGGCCGAGTTTGCGCCCGTGTTGCCGACGTTGTCGATGGCTCTCACGCGCCAGTAATGAGAATCCTCGGTCGTCGCGGAGAATGTATCCGACGTCAACGCCCCGTCGATCGTGTCCGCAAACACGGTCGACGTGAACGACGAGCTCTTGGAAACCTCCACGACGTACGAATCGATACCCGCGCTGTCCGTCAGCGACGACCAATTCAGTGAGACGCTTGCGCTTGTCTGCTGGGCGCCGTCCGCCGGAGCCGACAGCGTCACCTGACCCGCGGCCGTGTCCAGCAAAAATCCGCGCGCCGCCGAGTTCGCGCCGGTATTGCCCGCGCCATCGATAGCGCGCACGCGCCAGTAGTAGGTGTCGTTATAAAGACCGCTGAGGAGCTGTGAGGTCACCGCGCCGTCAACTGTATCGGCCGAGATCGTCGACGTGAATGCCGCGCTCTTTGAGACCTCCACCACGTAACTGTCGATCCCGCTCGAATCGCCTGTCAGCGCGGCCCATATTACCGTCACCGCGGCGTTCGTCATAT
>JACQOF010000059.1 GCA_016202645.1 bacterium | reverse complement strand
TCCCTGTCCGGCGTCCGGGAGTTGAGGGCGGCCCGAAGGCCGACCACGCGGTCCATCGGGATGCGGTCCTGCAGATAAAAATGCGGGATGGTCTGCTTGGCCTGCGTCATCCGGTCGGCGATCACTTTCCGCATGCCGTCGAGGGGCGTCAGCGTTTCGACAAGTTTGTTGACGATCTGGATGGCCGCGGCGGCGGGACGTTTCGGTTGAAGATGCAGTCCCTGGCTCAGAACGGTCTCGATGTCGGCCTTCACGATCCGCCCGCCCGGCCCGGATCCCCGGACGCCCTCGAGCGGAATCCCATGCTCCGCCGCCATCCGCGCCGCCAGCGGCGAGACCCGAATGGCGCCGGGGGAGAGGGCATCCGCCTCGGGCGGACGCGTGAGGGGGACCTTCTCCGGCTCCGGGCTCCGGGCTTTCTCCGTCTCTCCGTCTCTCCGTTTCTCCGTTTCAACCGGGACCTGCGCCGCCCCGGATATTTCTTTGAGAATCGCGTCGATATTCTCCTTCCGGTCGCCGATCACGGCCAGGACCGCGCCGACACGGACTTTTTCGTTTTCCTTCACAAGACATTTCAGCAGCGTTCCCTTGTCGAAGGACTCGAGGTCCATGTTGGCTTTGTCGGTCTCGACTTCCGCCAGCACGTCCCCGGGTTTGACCTCGTCGCCTTCTTTCTTGCGCCACGCGATCAGCTTCCCCTCGGTCATGGTGTCGCTGAGTTTGGGCATGCTGATCTTAACGGCCATCGGTGGACTCCTTGACGTCCCTGTACAAAACGCGGCGCGCGGCCTTGACGATTTTTTCGACCGACGGCTGAACGTGGTATTCCATGGCCTCGTTGTAGGGCATCGGCACTTCCTCCAGAGTCACGCGTTCGACCGGCGCGTCCATGAAATCGAAGGCCTGGCGCTGGACGATGTCGGCGATGGACGCGCCGATCCCGCAGAAGGACCAGCCTTCCTCCACCGTCACGAGTCGGTTTGTTTTCCGGAAGGATTTCAGGATGAGGTCCTGATCGAGCGGCCGAAGACTGATGAGGTCGAGGACTTCGGCGCGGATGCCGTCAGCGGCCAGCCGGTCTGCGGCCTCCATGGCCTGATGAACCCGTTTCGACCAGGCAACCAGCGTGACGTCGGATCCCTCCCGGACAACCCGGCCCTTGTGAAGCGGCAGAAGGAACTCCGGATCGTCGGGGACTTCGCCCTTCAGGGCGTACAAGAGTTCGCTTTCGAGAAAAATCACGGGGTCGTCGTCCCGGATGGCGGACTTCAAAAGTCCCTTGGCGTTTTCCGGAGTCGAACAGGCGACGACCTTGAGGCCCGGCGTGTGGGCGAAAATGGATTCGGTCGCGTTCGAGTGCGTCGCGCCGAGCTGGTGGACGACGCCGCCCGGTCCGCGGAAGGTGACGGGCAGGCGGACCTGACCGCCGGACATGTATCGGATCTTCGCGGCGTTGTTGAGGATTTGGTCCATGGCGACGAGCGAAAAGGAAAACGTCATGAGTTCGACGACGGGGCGCATGCCGAGCATCGCGGCGCCGATGCCGAGTCCGCAAAACCCGCCCTCGCTGATCGGCGCGTCGACCACGCGGCGTGCGCCGTATTTGGCGAGGAGGCCGCGCGTGACTTTATAGGCGCCGTCGTATTCGGCCACTTCCTCGCCGATCACAAACACGTCGGGGTCCCGGGCGAGTTCCTCGTCGATCGCCATGTTCAGGGCCTTCCGGAATTCGATTTCGGCCATTTCTCTACCGCCTCTGGCGGATGTCCGCGGGATAATTCACGTAGACGTCTTCGTAGGCCGAGTCGAGATCGGGCTGGGGGCTGTCCTCCGAAAACTTCACGGCGTCCTCAACCTCCGCGTCCACCTCCGACTCGATCCGCTCGATCCCGGCGGCGTCGAGGATCCGATTTTTTTCGAGATGCTGAACCACCTGCCCGATCGGGTCTCGTGACTTGTGCGCCTCGACCTCGTCCCGCGTCCGGTAGCTCCCCGGATCGGACATCGAATGCCCGCGGAACCTGTAGGTCACGGCCTCGAGAAACGCCGGCTGGTGGTCTTCCCGCGCCCGCCGGACCGCCTCCTGGGTGGCTTCGTAGACTTCGAACAGGTTGTTTCCTTCGACCCGGCGCGTCGGCATTTTGTAGGAATTGGCCCGGAGATAGATGTGTTCCTCGGCGGCGCCGCGGGAGACTGCGGTACCCATGGCGTAGCCGTTGTTTTCGCAGACGAAGACGACCGGAAGTTTGTAGAGGCTCGCGAGATTCAAGCCTTCGTGGACCGCGCCCTGGTTCATCGCGCCGTCGCCGAAAAAACAGAGGCAGACGCCGCCCTTCCCCCGGTGCTTGATGCCCCAGCCGATGCCGCAGGCCAGGGGAATGTGAGCGCCGACGATGCCGTGCCCGCCCATGAAATGGCCCGGGACGTCAAAGAAGTGCATCGAGCCGCCCTTGCCCCGCGAACAGCCGGTGGCCTTGCCGTAGAGTTCCGCCATCGCGGCCCGCATCGACATCCCCCGGGCGATGGCCTGGCCGTGGTCGCGGTAGGCGGTGATGACGTAATCCTCCGGGCCGAGCGGATCGATCATGCCGACGGCGACGGCCTCCTGGCCCGAGTAAATGTGGCAGAAGCCGCCGATCTTGCGCTGAAGATAAACCTGGTAACAGCGCTCCTCGAATTTGCGGATGCGCAGCATCTGCCGGTACATCCGGACGAGGGCCTGCGGATCAATTCCCGCGGCCGGAGAATTTCCAGTCTGCGCCCGCTTCGGCGATCCGGCGCCGCGCCCGGTTTTCGCGGATGGAGTCTTCATGGCCCGGCACCATACCTCCCGTCGAGTTTTTTGTCGAGCCGAGTTCGAAAAGCCCGGGCGGCCGCCTCGGGATCGCGCGCGCCCAGAATCGCGCCGCAGACGGCCAGCCGGGTCGCGCCGGCCTTGAGGACTTCGTCGACGGTCGTCTCGTCGATGCCGCCGATCGGAAAAATCGGAAGAGCGGGATTGGCGAGCAGGACCGTCCTTAGAAGCGCGCATCCGACGGGCGGCCAGGATTTTGGATTTCCGGGTCCGGCGGATTTGGTCCGCGCGTGGAAAATGGGCCCGAATCCGATATAGGCGGCGCCCGCCGCGGCTGCCCGCCGGGCCTGTTCCGGAGTGTGCGTGGACAGTCCAATCCATTGGGTCGGCAGAAATCTCCGCGCCTCGGAGATCAAAGCGTCCTCCTGGCCGAGGTGCAATCCCGCCGAGCCGGTGAGATAGGCGACTTTCGAATGATCGTTGATGATGAGCGGCACATTCATCCGGTCCAGCCGCTCTTTCAGCCGGCCGGCCTCATCGGCCTGCTCCTCGATCGGCTTGGTTTTGTTGCGGTACTGCACGAGATCCACGCCCCCGCGGACGGCGGCTTCGACGGTTTCAATCAGAGGCCGGCGCCCGAGGACGCGCTCGTCGGTGATCAGGTAGAGGCGGTGGGGAAACATGTTTGCTATTGGCTGATAGTTGGTAACTGTTCGTCATGCCCGCGAAGGCGGGCATCCAGACCGTCGCAAAGCAGACTGGATTCCCGCTTTCGCGGGAATGACGGCGAAGGCTGAATAGTAACGATAGTTATTAGCTGTCAGCCAACAGCCATCGGCCAACAGCAATCACAACTCAATCGTAACGCCCTCGGTCGCCGCGCCGATCTGCATCTTGGATCCCTTGTCCGCCAGATATTTTCGGGAATCCTCCAGCACCTTGTCGAGGGCGTCGTCCGAACGGGTCGGATCGTGGTGGGTGTAGAGAAACTGCTTGACGCCGGCTTTCATCCCCATCTCCATGCACTGGACGGTGCTCGTGTGGCCCCAGCCCTGCTTGATCTTGTACTCGTCGGGCGTGTACTGGCCGTCCCAGACGCAAAGATCCGCGTCGCGGACGAAATCGACGATGCGGGTGTTTAAATCGTCGGCGATGTTCTGAGCGTCCGGGTCGGCGTCTTCGCCCTCCCCGAAAACATTGTAGTAGGGCTCTGTGTCGGTGCCGAAACAGAAAATCTTTCCCTTCGGGGACTCGAACCGGTACCCCAGCACGAGGACCGGATGATTGAGATACCGGGTGTGGACTTTCAGCCCCTCCAGCTCAAACGAACCTTCCTTCAAATCCTTGTACTGGATGTTCGCGGCCATGTCCTCGACCCGGACCGGAAAATAGGCGTACTGGGTCTGGCCGACCATGACGTCCTTGAGGCTCTGCTCGTAGTGGACGGGCCCCTGAAAGGTGATCGAGTTGCCGGGAATGTAGGCCGGTATGAAAAACGGAAATCCGCAGACATGGTCCCAATGCGTGTGCGAGAGCAGGATGTTCGTGTTGACTTTTTCCTTGCGGGAAACGATCTGCTCGCCAAGGAGCCGGAGGCCGGTGCCGGCGTCGAGGATGATCAGTGCGTTGTCGTCGGTGCGAAGCTCCACGCAGGTGGTATTGCCGCCGTAGCGGACCGTTTTGGGTCCCGGCGCCGGCACCGAACCGCGGACGCCCCAGAAGGTGACTTTCATCCCGGTGTCAGGCCGCGCCGGCGGTTTTGAGGAACGAAGTCGCTTTGTTCAACTCTTCGTCGAGATTGCTCGTCGCCTCCGCGATCATGCCGGGGTCAAGACCGAGTTTGGCGATGATTTCGGGGGCGGCGGCGGCGGTGTGGCAGCCCGGCATGCCGAGGTTGTTCTGGTTGCAGTAGATGTTGGCCATGTGAACGGTCAGCACCATCTGGGCGAAATCGCCGGCAATGTTCGGGTCGTGATGCTCCTCGATGACGGCGATCAGGTTCTCGCTGATCTTCCAGTGCCGGCCGAGCGCCGCGCCGATCTCGGAATGGGTCGAGCCGAGAAACTCGCGCTCGACCTCCTCCAACCCCGCACCGGCGTCCACCTTGTTCATCATCTGGTCCAGCTTGTCGGGGAAAAGCTCGATGATCACGACCTCGCCGATGTCGTGCAGAAGTCCCGCGATGAAATATTCCTCGAGGAAGCGCTTGTCGACCTTGAGCTGCTGCGCGAATTTCTTGGACAGCACGGCGACGGCCATGCAGTGCTTCCAGTACTTGTCGATGTCAAACCGCTTGTGCTTGGTCTTGGAAAACTGGCCGACGACGGCCGTGGAGATGGCAAGGTTCTTGATGGTGTTGATCCCGAGGAGGATGATGGCGCGGTTCAGGTTCGTGATCTGGTCCGGAAGGCTGAAATAGGCTGAGTTGACAAGTTTCAGGACTTTCGCGGTCAGGACCGGGTCGATTTTGATCACGTTCGAAAGCTCCACCGGCGATGCCTTCGGATTGTTGGCTACTTCGATCACCTTGCCGACGGACGTGGGCAGGCTCGGAAGCTTGTCGATCTGGGAAATGATTTTGTCTACAGGAAACATCGTGGTCATCGGCCCCTTCCCCGGGATAGAATGCTTTCTTCCAAACCGTACGCTTGGAACCGGAGACGCTTGGCGCCCCCGGCGAGCGGGCCGGAATCCGGAACGGTCCGGCCGACCTCCTCGATGACCCGCAGAGATTCCTTGACGCGCTGGAGATTCGCGGCGAGCATCGCATGGGTCGACGGATATCGGCGCTCCAGCACGTCCCGGCGGAACGCCCCCGGATCCTGCAGGACCCGGCGGCCCGCCAGAAGACGGCGGATGCCGAAGCGGGAACGAAGAAATGACAGACGATGCCGGAATATTTTTACGCGGAAATACCGCCCGCGCGCGCCTTCGCGCCCGAGCCGGAGGGCGTCCTCGATCACGCGGCAACCTTCAAGCGCCCGGTTGAAATTGGCGTCGAGAATCCGAAGAAGCGGACGGAACGGCTGAAGGCGGGCTGCCACTATTCCGCGCCGTCCTTCCGGGGTTTGGGGATGGCGACGCTCTGGACGTTGACGCTGACCTGCCGGACCTGAAGGCCCGTCATCTCCTCGACCCGGCGCTTCACGTTCTGCTGGACTTTCCAGGCGATTTCCGGAATGCGCACGCCGAACTCGACCTCGATGCCGAGGGTCAGACTCACCGAATCCTCCCCCATCTGGACAAGGATCCCCCGCGTGGCGGACTTCTTTCCCAACAGCTCCGCCAGACCTTCGCGGACGGATCCGTGAAGCCCGTGCACCCCGGCGACCTGCATGGCCGCGATTCCGGCCGCCGTCGCCACCACTTCATCCGATATTTTGATGACCCCTAGTTCCTGAACATTTTCGATCATATGACCTCGCAAGTCCAACACGCTAGCCCACAAATAAGGGTCTGTCAACCTAAAATCGTGTGGCCGATTCTTTAAGCTCCCCCCCCTCGAGGGGGAGGCTGGGAGGGGGGGGCTTTTTTTTGTGGATTTCTTGACTTGTCCGGCCGAAAGGTGTACATAGAGGGAATAACCATACGGCCTTGCGGATGCAGGAGCCGGATGGGCAAAGAGGAGGCTTTTTCACATGAATATTCGCGTCGAGGAACGCGCGGCGCCCGCGCCGGTCCGCCGGAAGACCCGGCTCGACCGGTACTTGGAGGAATCGCCGGAGCTGGCGGCAACGTACTTTAAAATCCGCAAACACGCGCCCAAGATTGTCATATCGGGTTACGACATCACCAAACGGTGCAATCTCAGATGCGAGGGATGCTTTTTCTTTGAAGGCGATCTCTCCTCCATATACTCAGACGGCCACACGATCGAGGAATATCAGACCTTTTTCAAAAACGAACAGGATCGCGGCGTCACCTATCCGCACTTCGCGGGCGCCGAACCGGCGCTCGTGCAGGATCGGCTCCGGCTGGCGAACCAGTTCTGGAAAAATGGCCTGATTTACACCAACGGCACCATCAAGATCGATCCGGAAATCACGTTCATGCTTCACGTTTCCCTCTGGGGCGACGAGGAGACCGACAAGCTCTACCGCGGCGCGCCGGTGTTCAAGCGCGGCGTGCAGAATTACGCGGGGGAGTCCCGCGCGATTTTCATGTACACCATCAACCACCAGAACATCGGCTTCATCAAGGACCTCGTCAAACTCTGCCGGGAAAACGGCAACCGGATTTCCTTCAACCACTACAGCCCCTCCCGGCAGTACAACGCCAAACTCCAGACCGCCGGCGCGGATAAACTGCACGACAAACGCAGCACCTTCCGGTTCAGCACGGCCGATAACAACCTGCGCCTGACGCCTGACGACCTCCACAATATCCGGGACACGCTCGATGATGCGATCGAGCAGTATCCCGAGACGGTCGTCTACTCGCACTATTATAATGAATGGATCAACGACCCGAAAGGCCGGTACGAAGTGAACGACAAGACCGGCTGGGCGACCAACTGCGTGATCCTCAACAAGCCCTATCATCGGCAGTACCACACCGATTTTTCCTACAGCGATGCCGAGTGCTGCGTGGCGAACATCGACTGCTACAGCTGCCGGCACTACGTGGCGGGATACACCATGATCATGGACAAGTTCTACCAGCACCTCGAGTCAAAGGAGGATTTCGCCAACTGGCTCGACGTCTACGACACTTGGTGCCGCCTCCACTTCAGGGACTGGGACAGGATCTAAAACCTCTCTTCAGGGTTTCAGCTCGACAAAATCCTTGTAGGTCTCCGGCCGGCGGTCCCGGTAAAACTGCCAGACGTCCCGGACTTCGCGGATCTGGTCGAGGTCCATGTCGGCCACGATCACCTCGTCCTTGTCGCGGCTGCCGGTCGCGAGAAACTGCCCGCGGGGACTGACGAAATAGCTCTGGCCGTAAAACTCGCCGATGTTCCAGGGCTGTTCCCGGCCGATCCGGTTGATGGCGCCGACAAAAACGGCGTTCGCGACGGCCTGGGCGGGCTGTTCCATTTTCCAGAGATATTCCGAGAGACCCGCGACGGTGGCGGAGGGATTGAAGAGGATCTCGGCGCCGTTTATCCCGAGGATCCGCGCGCATTCGGGGAAGTGCCGGTCGTAGCAGATGTAGACGCCGATCTTGGCGTAGGCGGTGTCGAATACCGGCCAGCCGGCGTTGCCGGGCTTGAAATAGAATTTTTCCCAGAACCCGGGATTGCAGTGCGGAATGTGGATCTTGCGGAATTTTCCGAGATACTTCCCGTCCGCGTCGATCACGACGGCGGTGTTGTAGTAGACGCCGGGGATGTCCATCTCGTAGAGCGGCACCACGATTACCATCGAATGTTTCTTGGCGATCTTCTGCATAAGTCTGGTCGTCGGCCCGTCCGGCACGGTCTCCGTGGTCTTGTACCACTTGATGTCCTGCTCGGCGCAAAAATAGGGCCCGTAAAAAATCTCCTGCAGGCAGAGCACCTGAACGCCCTTCTTCGCCGCCTGGTCGATCAGTTTGAGATGTTTTTCAATCATCGCGTCCTTGATTTTCTGCGGGCTCGCCTTGTCCGCCTGCACCGGCACGCTCGCCTGTATGAGTCCTCCTCGAACCATTCGTCCCATCTGATCCAACCTCCCCGGGTCGTTGTTTGCGGCGCGTCTCAACGCCATAGCCGGGCCATTTTGCATGGCCGGCCTTCATTATTCAAGGGCGCTGATTTCACAATCGCCGCCGGTATCCTTGAGGATTTGGATCAACTCGGGTCCCGGTAAGCCGGGCGTAGGATTGCGGGTCGTTCACGTTTCTGAAGGTTTCGAGGTCCGGGTCCAGATCACGGACGTCGCGGTCGGCCAGAATGGTCGGGAATCCGCGGATGAACAGATTCTCCTGGACTGACAGGACGCCGCGGGCAAAGGAATCGGCGACGACGTCCAGGAGATCCGTCGAAAAGATGGCCGGAAACGGTTGTATTTTTTTCCCAACTTCGCAGACCACCACATCGCCCGTCATGCGGATCATCTCCCGCAGAAGAGGCCCCCGCAAAGACGGTTGGTCGCAGGTTACGATGAGAACGCGGTCTGTGTCGGCATACCTCAGAGCCGCATGGATGCCTGCCAGGGCACACCGGCGCGATAAGGCGTCACGCACGACCGGCAGGCCGAGGCGAAGATATTTTTTCGGGGACTTGGCGACCAGAAACGGCTCCGATCCGCTCACCCGCTGGAGCAGGCGCGCGATGGCCAGGGCCATGGGCCGGCCGCTGACGGGCAGAAACGCCTTGTCGGTACCCATCCGCCGGGAAAGGCCCCCGGTCAGAATGGCGCAGGAAATCGTCATGCTCGATGACCGACGGCGGATGCTGGATGCTCGATGCTGGATGCTCGATGGTGGATGCTGGATGCTGGATAAATCGTTTGTTGTTTGACGGGGATATCTTCATCGGTCATTTCCCTGGCTTTTTTCCAGCTGAACTCGGCAATACGCTCGACCTCGTCCGCCCAGAACCGCGGAACCGCCGAGTCCGGGGGTGCGGCGTTCGGCGCGCGCCGTAACACGTAGGCGGTGACCGACGGATCGCCATCGAGGCGCATGTCGAACAGTTCGGACGCGTCGCGCAGCACCACCAGTTTTGGAAAATTCAAGCGCTTGTAACCCTCCAAAATCACCACGTCCACGGATGCCAGATGGCTGAGAAGTTCTCCAACCTCCATCGGCGCGGGGAGGCTTCTCATGTGCGCCATCTGCGATCCGGACGCGATGATGACTTCGTCCGCTCCGGCCTTCCTCACCCGCCACGTGTCCTTGCCTTCGTGGTCGATGGAAAAGTCGTGCGCGTCGTGCTTGACGACCGCCACCCGTAGTCCCTTCGCCTTGAAGAAGGGGATCATTCGCTCAATCAGGGTCGTCTTGCCGCTGTTTTTCCGGCCGACGACGGAGAAGATGCGCATGGGGGATGAATATCTGCAGAATTCAGTCCATTTTCACTCTTGGACGCCGGAATTCCTGTAACACGCAGAAATTCAACCGACATGATCTTCTCGGCACGTCGTCGTCGGAGCCGTTGTCCGGACAAATAATGTCCTGATTCAGTGCAAGTGACCGGAATCGTTCGCGATCCCCGCCGCCCGTTTTGTCATGGGAAAACACGTCAGAAGACATAGATTTTCAGGGTGAAACCACTCCGGAAATCCCAAATTTCCGGTATGGACCTTTTGGTCGGAATGGTTTTTGCTGTTTCTGCCCCTCAATATGTCCAATAGAATCGTCACGGCTTGCACAGCCCTCCTTGGAATCGCTCTTTCGGCGTCCGCGGTGGAGCTTGAGTCGAAGGCCACAAAATTTTGGATGGACGGACAGATCCAGGTCCGCGGGGAGTACCGCGATTTCGGGCTGGCGGCCTACACCAAGGCCAGTACGAACCAGGGGCTCCAGCGAAGCCGTTTGGGCCTGGGCGCGAAACTTCCCCAGGACGCGGCGTTCTATTTCCAGTTCCAGGACGCGCGCGAGTGGGGCGGGGAGGCGTCGACGGCGTCGAACGAACAGAACGTCGACATGAAACAGGGCTATTTTTCCATCTCGAACGCGCTGGGCGGCCCCTGGGACTTGAAAGTCGGCCGGCAGGTTCTGGCGTTCGGCGAGCAGAAGTTGATCGGCGGGTTTGAGTGGGACAATGTCGCGCGGTCATTTGACGGGTTGAGTTTCGTCCGCAAGGATTTCTTCGGATGGAACGCGCATGCCTTCGCGACAAAAGTCGTCTCCGCGGCCGCGAACACGGACAACGAACAGAACTTCTACGGTCTTTATCTTTCGTCTGTCCGGATGAAGACAAACCTCTACGCGTTTTTCAAGCGGGACGGCCGGGCCAATTACGGCAGCGGCGCCGCGGGCGACACGGGAATTTTGAAATCCTGGACCCTGGGCGGCCGCGCGTCCGGGGACGTTCCGCGATCTCCCCTCACGTATGACGCCGAACTGAATGTTCAGCGCGGAGATCACGGCAAACTCGATCTCGACGCATGGGCGGCGATGGGAAGACTGACCTACGCGCTGAAACGGGTCCCCCGCCTGAATGCCCTGTCCGTGGAATACAATCTGGGCAGTGGAGACAAGTCCCCGACCGACCGCAAGGTCAACACCTTCGACAATCTCTTTCCGACGAACCATCTTCACTACGGCTACGCCGATCTTTTTTCGTGGTCGAACCTCGAAAACTGGCGCTTCCGCGCGGCCGGTTCGGCCCGGCTGTTCGGGCCGGCGACGTGGTCGGCAGACTATCATCTCTTCAAGCGCCACAAAAATACGGACGCGTGGTATCGGGCGAACGGTTCCGCCGTGCGCGCGGCGTCGACAACGGCGGGCGACCGGATCGGTGATGAAATTGATTTCGTCCTGAAACTTCGTCCGACAGAAATTTGGTCTGTGGAGACCGGCTGGTCGCTCTTCGATCCGGGCGCGCTCGTCCGGAACACGGGCGTGTCGCCGTCCGGCAACTTCGCGTACGTCCAGACGGCCGTGGGGTTTTAATCGACATGCTGGACAAGCTTCCCGAGAACATCTCCACCTACGGCGGCGAGATCGATGGGATCCTCTTTCTGATCTACGGGATCACCGGAGTGTTTTTCGTGCTCATGGAGGGATATCTCGTCTACTCCCTCATCCGCTACCGGCGCCGGCCGGGTGTTCCGGCGAAATATGAAACCGGGGAGACGCGCCCCGAGATCGTCTGGATCCTGGGCCTGGCGGCCGTCGTGACCGTGCTCGATTTTGTGATCGACATCAAGGGCGCGGACGTGTGGGCGAAGGTCAAGCAGAATTTTCCGGCGGGCGACGTCCGGGTGCGGGTCGTGGCCAAACAGTTCGCGTGGACGTTCGTCTATCCGGGCGCCGACGGCGTCTTCGACACCGCGGACGATCTGATCGTCCCGCGCATCCTCAACGTCCCCGTCCACCAAAAAATCCGCCTGACCCTGACGTCCCAAGATGTGATCCACAGTTTTTGTCTGCCCGAAGCCCGTCTCAAGCAGGACATCCTGCCGGGCCGGGAGATCCCGGCGTGGTTTGAGGCGACGCGGACGGGCACGTTCACCGTCGCCTGCGCGGAACTCTGCGGCCTCGGCCACACAAAAATGCTGGGAGAACTCAGGGTTCACGACGCGGCCGAATATGAGGCGTGGCTGGCGGAAAAAACGAAGGAGCAATTCGAATGAAGAACGACAAACCCTCTTCCCCCCTTGAGGGGGAAGCCGGATGGGGGGTAACCCTACGG
>JACQOF010000058.1 GCA_016202645.1 bacterium | reverse complement strand
ATATATACCTTGATCCGCGCGTAGGGGTGCGGAGGGGGTGCGGGGTAGGGGGTGCGGGGTCAGACCGTAAGTTGTTAAGTTTCAAACCTGACTTTTTTTTCCGGTAATACTTGACAATAGTGTCAGGTTTCGTTAGGATCGACCTGCCATGAAGATTTCCAAGCAGGAGGAGTACGGGCTCAGGTGTATACTTCAGTTGGCGCGCGCCGGGGTTGGGCGGGCCGTGTCGGTTCGGGAGATTGCCGCGCAGGAGGGGCTGTCCGCTGATTATGTCACGAAACTTCTCGTGACGTTTCGCCGGGCCGGTCTGATCGAGAGTGTGCGCGGGATCAACGGCGGGTATTGCCTGAGACGTTCCGCGGAACAGATCCATCTTTCCGATGTGCTTCGGCCCCTGGGCGGGTTTTTTTATCCGAAGGATCTGTGTTCCGAGTATCCGGGAAAACTGGAAGCCTGTTCCCACGTCGGCGGATGCGGGATCCGGCCGGTCTGGGCGCTATTGGCAAGGCAGATATACACGACCCTGAACCGCACGACCCTGGCGGACATGCTCATGGAGGAAAAAGAAGTCGAACAGCTGATGGCGTCCCGCGCGTCTCAGCCTGCCGGATCAGCCGCTCCGCGGCCCCAAGTGCCGGCGTCTCCGACGCCGGCTGTGGCCGCATCGGCGGCCGGTTAATTTCGGAGGTGAACCAACTTGGCTACGCTTGAAATCGAAGACTTGCACGTGTCGGTCGAAGGCAAGGAGATCATCAAGGGGATTTCGCTTCAGGTCAGCAAGAACGAAGTCCACGCGCTCATGGGGCCGAACGGCTCCGGGAAAAGCACGCTTTCCTTTGCCCTCGCCGGCCATCCCAAATATACCATCACGAGCGGCAAGGTTCTTTTCAAAGGCGAGGACCTGCTCGCCATGCCGCCCGACGAGCGCGCCCGCGCCGGTCTTTTTCTCGCGTTTCAATATCCCGCCGCCGTCCCCGGCGTCACTGTCGGGAATTTCCTCCGCACCGCCGTTAACGCCAAGCGCGCCGGCGGCAAGGTTCTGAAGGCCATCACCGGCAAGGATGCGGAAGCGGCCGGCAAAAACGGCAACCAGATTTCCGCGCGGGAGTTTCTCAAGATCCTCAAGGAAAACATGCGAACGCTCAGCCTCAAGGAGGACTTTGCGTTTCGGTACCTGAACGACGGTTTTTCCGGCGGCGAAAAAAAGCGCGTCGAGATTCTCCAGATGGCGGTCCTCAAACCCGAGCTTGCCATCCTTGACGAGACCGATTCGGGTCTTGACATCGACGCGATGAAAACCGTCGCCGAGGGCGTCAACCGCCTCGTGGGGCCGAGCATGGGCGCGCTGGTCATCACGCACTACCAGCGCCTCCTCAACTACATCAGGCCCCAGATCGTCCACGTCCTCATGGAGGGCAAACTCGTGACGTCCGGCGGCCCCGATTTCGCCCAGGAGCTGGAAGCCCGGGGCTACGACTGGATCCGCCAGAAATTCGGCATCGCCACCCCAGTGGCGGCCGCGTGAACAAAAAAGGAGGCTTATAAGATCATGGCAAGCGATGAGGTAAATCTTCAGGAGCTGACCCGGGCCAAGGACGAGTACGTCTACGGCTTTTCGGATAAAGAGGACTACTCCTTCAAGTCTGAAAAAGGCATCAACCCGCGGGTCGTCGACATGATTTCCCACATGAAAGAGGAGCCCGAGTGGATGCGCCAGTTCCGGCAGAGGTCTCTTCAGATTTTCGAGAAGAAGCAGATGCCGACCTGGGGCGGAGACCTCAGCGAGCTTGATTTCAACGACATCTTCTATTACGTCCGGCCTTCCGACCGTTCCAACGAGGACTCCTGGGAGGACGTCCCCGCGTACATCAAGAACACCTTCGAAAAACTCGGCATCCCCCAGGCCGAGCGCGAGTGGCTGGGCGGCGTCGGCGCGCAGTACGAGTCGGAAGTCGTCTACCACAGTCTTCAGGAAAAATGGGCCAAGCAGGGCGTGATCTTTCTCGATCCGACCGAGGCCATGGAAAAATACCCGGAACTTTTCAAACAGTACTTCGGCACCGTCATCCCTCCGGCCGACAACAAATTCGCCGCGCTCAATTCCGCGGCCTGGTCCGGCGGGTCTTTCGTCTACGTCCCGCCGGGTGTCCACGTCGAAGTGCCGCTTCAGGCCTATTTCCGGATCAACGCGAAAAACATGGGCCAGTTCGAGCGCACCCTCATCATCGCCGATGAAGGCTCCTACGTCCATTACGTCGAAGGCTGCACCGCCCCCGTCTACTCCGCCAATTCCCTGCACTCGGCGGTCGTCGAACTCATCGCCAAAAAAGGCGCGCGCCTCCGTTACACCACCATCCAGAACTGGTCGAAAAACGTCTACAACCTCGTCACCAAACGCGCCATGGCCTACGAAGGCGCCACCGTCGAATGGGTCGACGGCAACCTCGGGTCCAAGCTCACGATGAAGTATCCCGCCGTCTACATGATGGAACCCGGCGCCAAGGGTGAAGTTCTATCGATCGCTTTCGCCGGCGACGGCCAGCACCAGGACGCGGGCGGCAAGATGGTCCACTGCGCGCCGAACACCCAGTCGCAGATCATCTCGAAATCGATCTCCAAGGGCACCGGCCGCACGAGTTACCGGGGCCTGGTGAAAGTCGAAAAAGGCGCGAAGGACGTAAAGTCCCACGTCCGCTGTGACGCTTTGCTCCTGGATCCCGAAAGCAAGTCCGACACCTTCCCGTACATGGAAAACGAGGAGGACCGCGTTTCCATCGGCCACGAAGCCACCGTCTCCAAGATCGGCGACGAACAGCTGTTCTATCTCATGAGCCGCGGCGTTCCCGAGGGCGAAGCCATGACCATGATCGTCCGCGGGTTCATCGAGCCGCTTGTGAAGGAACTTCCGATGGAATATGCCGTCGAACTCAACCGGCTCATCGAACTGGAGATGACCGGCGCCTGCGGCTGATTTCTTGAAAGTATCGGAGTATCGGAGTATCGGTGAAACGGAGAATCGGTGAAACTCATGACAACTGCTGAAGAAACCCGGATGTCGGGCCTCACTGCGGAGGGATTCGCGGCGCTCCAAAAATTCCGCGCGGGCGAACCGGCCTGGCTCGCCGAATCCCGCAAACGCGCGTGGGACCTCTACCAGAAACTTCCCATGCCGACGCGCCGGGACGAGGAATGGCGCAGGGTCGACCTGCGCGCGCTTCGGCTCTCGGACATCGCCCCCTTCGCCGAATCAATCGGGAAAGTCACCAGCCTGAGCGCCCTGACCGGGCCGGTCAAAAGCCGCGTCGATCTTGGCCCGCACGCCGCGGGCACGCTCATTCAGCATAATTCCGAGGACATCTATGAAAGCCTCGACGAAGACCTCCGCAAGCAGGGCGTCGTCTGGTGCGGGTTCGACCGCGCCGCCCGCGAGCATGAGGACCTCGTCCGGAAATATTACGGGTCGATCCGGCCCGCCACCGACGGTAAATTCGTCGCGCTCCATTACGCCTTTCAGTCCGGCGGGACTTTCCTTTACGTCCCCGCCGGCGTCCACGTCGACGTGCCGCTCCGGTCCCTCGTCTTCGCCGACGCCCCCGGCGCCGGACTCTTTCCGCACACCCTCATCATTCTCGAAAGGGACGCCTCCCTCAGCTACTTCGAGGAACGCACCTCCGAGCGCCCCGCGAGCGGAGCCGGCAGACAGAACCTCGTGTCCAGCGCCGCCGAAATCCACATGGCCGACGGCGCTCAGATCCGGTTCATGTCCCTGCAGGATTTCGATACGGAGACCTTCAACTTTACCAGCGAAAAAACCATCGGCCGGGAACGAGCGCAGGTCGCGTGGCTCACGGCGGAACTTGGCGGCCGCCTCAACAAGGGCAACATCGACTGCGATCTGACCGGCAAGGGCGGCCGATGCGAGCTTCTGGGCCTCTATTACATCAACGGCCGCCAGCAGTCCGACATCGTGACCCTGCTGACGCACAAAGCGCCGCACACGGAAGGCAACATCCTCTACAAGGGCGTCTGCGACGATTACGCGCGGTCTGGATTTCGCGGCCGGATCGTCGTCGAAACCGCCGCCGCGCAGACCCAGTCCTTCCTCGCCGACCACACGATGCTTCTGTCCGACAAGGCCCGCTCCGACTCGGTGCCGACCCTGGAGATCGAGGCCAACGACGTTATCTGCAAGCACGCCGCGACCATCGGCGAAATTTCCGCGGAGGAATTGTTTTATTTGAAAAGCCGGGGTATACCTGAAGTCCTCGCGCGGAAAATGATCGTGCTGGGTTTTTATGAGGAAGTATTGAAAGGCGTGCCGGCCGCGGCGCTCCAGGAACGCGTCCGCCGGGCCCTGCAGATTAAATTTGAACTTCACCAGGAAGATTCACCGGGAGAGTGAAATTAATCATGGCTGTATTCACTCGGGTTGTCATTCCCGCGAAAGCGGGAATCCAGACTCTGGATGCCCGCTTTCGCGGGCATGACGAGAGCAGAGAGAGGATGGCTGAATAGTTCCTTATGGCCTACCAATTCGTCGCCCGCGCCGCCGATCTGCCGGAAGGCTCTGGAAAACTCTTTCAAGTCGACGGACACCGCGTGGCGTTGTTCAACTTGGGCGGCCAGTTTCATGCCATCGATGATATCTGCACCCACGAGGAGGCGTCCCTGGCCGAGGGCGCCATCGACGGCGAGACCGTCGAATGTCCATGGCACGGCGCGCTCTTCAACATCAAAACCGGCGCCGCCCTCACCATGCCGGCCGTCACGGCCGTCCAAACGTACGCCGTCAAAGTCCAAAACGGCGAGATCCACATCGACGTGTCTTCCCCCGCGCCCACCCAGGCGGGGACCTGAGGACGGGACGGCCTTTGCCGTGAGCCTGGCCTTGAAACAAACCGCCGCCTCACCCGTCCCGGGGAAAAAATCCGGGGAAATCGATCCCGCCGCGATCCGAAAGGATTTTCCGGTGCTCGACCGGAAATTCGGCGGCAAACCCATCGTCTATCTCGACAATCCCGCCACCACCCAGAAACCCCGCGCGGTCATCGAAGCCATCACCCGGTTTTATGAAACCACCAACGCCAACGTCCACCGCGGCGCCTACCGCCTCGCCGAGGAGGCCACGGCGGCCTACGAAGGCGCGCGCGAAAAAGTCCGCGCGTTCCTGAACGCCGCAACCGTCGAGGAGATCATCTTCACCCGCGGCACGACCGAATCCCTGAACCTCGTTGCCTATGCCTGGGGCCGCGCGAACGTGAAGTCCGGCGACGAAATCCTTCTGACCGAAATGGAACACCATTCCAACCTCGTGCCGTGGCAGATTCTGGCGAAAGAAAAGGGTGCGGCGCTCAAACATATTCCACTGGACCCGGACGGCGTTCTGGATTTGGCCGTCGCCGGAAAATTGATCTCGGACCGCACGCGCCTGGTGTCCGTCACGCAAGTCTCCAACGTCCTCGGGACGATTAATCCCGTCAAAGACATCGCGCGTCTGGCGCACGACGCCGGCGCCCTCATCTGCGTCGACGGCGCCCAGAGCGCGCCGCACATGGCCGTCGACGTGCGGGACCTCGACTGTGATTTTTTTGCGCTCTCCGGCCACAAAATGTGCGCCCCGACGGGCATCGGCGCGCTCTACGTCCGCAAATCGGTCCTTGAAAAAATGCCGCCCTTCCACGGCGGCGGCGACATGATCCGGCAGGTTTTCCTCGATCACGCCACGTGGAACGATCTGCCCTGGAAATTCGAAGCCGGCACGCCCGACATCGCGGGCGCCATTGGCCTGGGCGCCGCCATCGACTATCTGCGCGGCATCGGCCTCGACCGGATCCGCGAACACGAGAAGACCCTCACGGCCTACGCGCTCCGGAAACTCGGCGAAATTCCCGGCATCACCCTCTACGGGCCGCCCGACCCATCCCGCCGCGGCGGCGTGGTGTCCTTCAACGTCGACGGCGTACACGCCCACGACCTGGCCACCATCGTCGACCGGGAATGTGCCGTGGCCATCCGGGCGGGCCACCACTGCGCTCAGCCGCTGATGGAGCGCCTCAAAGTCGCGGCGACTGCGCGCGCCGGATTTTATGTGTATAATATGGAGGCGGACGTGGACCGCTTGGCGGAGGGCATTTTAAAAGCAAAGGAGATATTCAAAACATGAGCCTCGAAGGACTTTATCAGGAAATCATTCTCGACCATTACAAGACCCCGCGCAATCGCGGGAAACTCGAAAAGCCCGACATCGAGATTTTCGAGTCCAACCCGCTCTGCGGGGACGAACTCTGCCTGCACGCGCACGTGAACGGGGGAACGCTTAAGGACATCCGCTTCGAGGGCAAAGGCTGTTCCATCAGTCTCGCGTCCGCGTCCATGATGACCGAGACCCTGAAGGGCCGGGATCGCGCGCACGCGCAAAAATATATCAACGGCATCAAGGCCATGATGCACGGGGAAGAAAAACTGACGGATGAGGAACTCGGGGATCTCGAAGCCCTGAAAGGCGTCGCCGATTTCCCCGCGCGCGTGAAATGCGCGCTCCTCGCATGGACAACGCTCGAAAAAGCCTTGAATGAGCGCTCGGCCAGGGAAGGGATGTGACGTAACCATGACGGAACAGACCGCGGAAACAAAGCCGGCGCCGTTCATCCGCGTGTCGGACGAGGCGGCCAAATGGATCGGTATTTTCCACACCGAGCAGAAACTCGACCCGGCCGACTACGCCTTCCGGGTCGGCGTCAAAGCCGGCGGGTGTTCGGGCTTCGAGTACGTCATGCGCATGGACCGGCCCAAACCCGAGGACCGGGTCTTTGAGCATAATGGCGCAAAGGTCGTCGTCGACGAAAAAAGCCTGAGGCTTCTGAACGGATCGACGCTCCACTTCATCATGAAGTACCAGGGCGCGGGGTTTACCATTCTGAGTCCCCGGGTCGCGGCGACCTGCGGCTGCGGCACGTCCGTTTCCTTTAAATCCGAACCGGCCCCGTCGACCAGCACGGCTCCGCCGGGTTGAATCGGATGATCAGACAGAAGAGCCGGCCGGATCCGGCCGCGCCCGCGGATTACGGCGATCCCTGCGGCGAAGCCGCCGCCGTGCACGCCTCTGCCGGGCTGTTCGCGTTGTCTGACCGTCTGGTTTTTCTCAAAGGCGCCGACGCTGCCAATTTTCTTCACACGCTTTCGTCCAACGACATCAAATCTCTCGCGCCGGGCCGCGGCGCGGAGTCCCTGTTTCTGACAGCCAGGGGGAAAATCCGGATGCCGTTTACCGCCTGGGCATTTCCCGGCCACGTGGCTGTCCAGATCGCCGGCGACCTGCTTGATTCTTTCGTGTCTCTGATCGAATCCTCAGTCGTCATGGAGGACGTCGCGCTCGACGAACAGCCGGACGCGCCGAGGATGTTTCATCTGGCCGGTCCGGCGCATGCTGAAGTTCTAAAGAGTCTATCGCTACCCGACTTTCTACTTTCATCCTCCCCCCTTGAGGGGGAAGAGGCGCCAGTGCGACGATCAGTCGTTTCAGAGCGGGATATCCTCATTTTTTCACGCGATCGCACGGTCGAGCGGGGCGTGGACATTGCCGTCCCCGAAAGCCGCGCGGATGAATGGCATGCGGCGGCCCGGTCGGCCGTCGAGAAATTCGGCGGGCGTCTCTGCGGCGCGATCGCCGAAGACATCCTGCGCATTGAAGCCGGCATTCCGAAATTCGGCGTCGATTACACGGCGGACCATCTCCCGCAGGAGGCATCCCGCGAGGAAATCGCGGTCAGTTTCACGAAGGGCTGTTATACCGGCCAGGAAGTAGTCGCCCGGATCAATACCTACGGCGGCGTCAACCGCCGCCTCGTCGGCCTCGTCTCGGACGGCCCGCCCGCCTGCCCGGGCGATCCTGTCTTTCGGGACGGCAAGCCCGCGGACAGGGAAGTCCAGTCCCCAACGCTCCAGTCTCAGAAAATTCCAGGAGGGAATTTTCTCCATGGCGCGTTGGGGGCGGGTTCCGTCACATCCGCGGCGCGGTCCATCAAATTTTCGCGCGCCGTCGCGCTCGCGCTCGTGTCCAAGGGATCCTTCGACCCCGGCACTCGTCTTCGCATCGGTTCCCCCGACGGCCCGGCCGCCGTGGTCGTCGACATCGCCCGCCAGGGGTCGCTTGCCAGCGCGGCCGCCTCAAAGATAGCCTGAGGGATGAAAATTTCGGCAATGAAAGACCGAACAAAACGCTCCCCCGCCCGCGGGCGCGGCCCCGGCGCGGATTTCTTCGGGTTGATCGGCCGCACGCCGCTCATCGCCCTTGGAAAATTCTCGCCGCCCGGCTCCAAAGTCCGCATCCTGGCCAAAGCCGAGTGGCAGAACCCCGGCGGGTCCGTCAAGGACCGCGCCGCCGCGCGGATGATCCTGGAGGGCGAGCGGACCGGCAAGCTCACGCCGGACAAGACCATCCTTGACGCGACCAGCGGCAACACCGGCATCGCGTATGCCTGCATCGCCGCCGCCCGCGGATACCGCCTCAAGCTCTGCGTTCCCGCGAACATCAGCCCGGAACGGAAACACATCCTCGCCGCGCTTGGCGCCGAAGTCATTTACACCAGCGCCCTGGAGGGCTCCGACGGGGCCATTCGCGGCGCCGCCAAAATCTTCGATCAGGACCCCGGCCGGTATTTTTTCCCGAACCAGTACGGCAACGACAACAACTGGCGCGCCCATTACCACGCCACAGGGCCGGAAATCTGGAAAGACACCCGTGGCAAGATCACCCACTTCATCGCCACCGTCGGCACCGGCGGGACCCTGATGGGTGTAGGGCGGTTTTTAAAGGAGAAGAACCGGAAAATCCGCGTCATCGCCGTCGAGCCCGATTCGCCCTTTCACGGCCTCGAAGGCATGAAACACATGGCCTCCTCCATCGTCCCGAAAATATACGACCGGTCGTTCCCGGACGAGACTTTGTTTGTCTCGACCGAAGCCGCCCACGAGGCGGTCCGCCGCGCCGCTCGCCAGGAGGGATTTCTGATCGGGCTTTCCTCCGGCGCCGCCTTGGCCGCCGCCGAGACCCTCGCGCGGCGCGTCGACTCGGAAAAAAAACCGGCGCTCATCGTGACCGTCTTTCCGGACGGCGCCGACAAGTACCTCACCGAACGATTCTGGAAGGAGGATTGACCCCATGCCCGTGACCATTCTGATTCCCACAGCCCTCCGGGCCCATACCCGCCAGCAGTCCGCTGTAACCGTCGACGGCCGGACCGTCCAGGAAGCCCTCGACCGGCTGGTGGCCGACTATCCGGACTTGAAGCCCCACCTCGTGGCCGAGAGCGGCAAAATCCGGAGCTTCATCAATGTTTTCGTGAACGAAGACGACATCCGCCAGAAGGGGGACATGAAAGCTCCCGTCAAAAACGGCGATGAGATCAGCATTGTCCCGTCGATTGCGGGCGGCGCAGAAGCCGTCAGCAAAGACAAGGTGATGGACCTCCTATCGACCTGTTACGACCCGGAAATCCCCGTCAACATCGTCGATCTGGGTCTCATCTATGAAGTCAACATCAGCCCTCTGCCGGATCAGCCGGAAAAATCGAAAGTCCACGTCAAAATGTCTCTCACCGCCCCGGGATGCCCTGAAGCCCCCAAGATGCAGGCCGAGACCGAGGCAAAAGTCTCCGCGATGGACGGCGTCGGCGCCGCGCAAGTGGAAATCGTCTGGGAACCCCAGTGGACCCCGGACCGCATGTCCGACGCGGCCCGCTTGGAATTGGGCATGGCGTAGACCGTATGAAAATTCTCACGGCCCTGCTTTTGTTCCTTCCGTCCACCGCCTTCGCCGCCGACCCTCTCTTCGCCCTCTACAACGTCCCCTTCGGCAGATACGACTTCGCCAAAAATCTTTCCATGAATGCCGTTGTCATCTGGCCCGAAAAAGACCAGCTCGACGCCGCGCACCGGCTTGGCCTTCGCGCTCTCGTCAATATTTCCCCCGGCCCGGACACCGACGCATGGATCCAAAAAATTTCCGGGCTGAAATCCCATCCGGCCCTATTTGCCTGGATGATCTACGACGAGCCCGATGTCAACCGAAAACCGGTCGAACAGGTCGCCTGGGCCTACCGCACCCTGAAATCGGTCGACCCGGCGCATCCGGTCTACCAGACCCTCTATAATCCCTACCGGTATGCCGACTACGCGCCCTACTGCGACATCTTCGCCGTCGTCCCCTACATCGTCACAAAGAAAACTCCTCTCGTCGCCGACGACTACCGCCGGCTTCACCAATTTATCGCGCTCGCAAAAAATATCGTGAAAGACAAACCCGTCCATGTCGTCCTCCAGTCCTTCGCCGGCCTTCCCGCCTGGCCCCGGCCGCCGACCCCGAATGAACTCATGAGCATGGCCGCCGTCGCCAGCGCCGCCGGCGCCGAAGGCTACGCCTTTTACGCTTATTCCTCCAACGAACCGTGGCCCCTCCCAGATTCGTCCAACCGGTTTTTTCTCATGAACGACACCCCGCTGATGAAAGCCATCCAAACGTCGATTTCGCTTTTGAAGCCTGTGAAAAAGTAAAATTAGCCACAGATGTCACGGAGAATTAAAAAATATTGTCTGTAAATCATAAACTGAACTTTTGAAAATTCGATTTACAGCATTTGCACAACCCACCCTTCCCCCCTTGAGGGGGAAGTTGGATGGGGGGTTTCCGAAGGAAAAGCAGTATATTTCGGAGTTGTAACCCCCCTCCCTGCCTCCCCCTCAAGGGGGGAGGAGGAATCTTGCAAAACTTCAGTCATAAACTTACAAAAACAGAATTTATCTTCTCCGTGACCTCCGCGGCTAATTAGGGAGTGTGTTCCACTGATGAGATTTACGACGCTCAGTCCGACACTGTTGCTTTTTGTCACGACATCCGGCAAAAATTCAGACCCACGTCAAAATCTATAACTTTCTAACTTCTTTGTTGTTAGAAATTTTGATCTGCCCCGGTTTAACGCCGGCATGGTGTTTGCTCCTGCTATAACAGTTCGATGATCTTTCAAAATCGCATACGTTTGAAAGACAAAAAACGCCCAAGGCGGGAGGTGTGTCTCTGATGATTCCGGTGACGGAAGTTCAGCCGATACAGAGTGAGAATCAAACGGCGGGTATGGTCGCGAGCAAGGTCAACGCGATCCTGCGCGCAATGACGGCGCATCTAAAAGAAATCAACGTCCCCAACATCCGTCTCGGGAAACCCTCGGCGCATCCGGCCGGCTGGAAAACCGCCGGGTACGCGGTCTACGCCCAGGCCCGCGGCATGGTGAACGCCGACATCGTCTTCGGCGTCGACACGGCGATGGCCCACAAAGCCGTCGAAGGCATCCTTTCAAAACGTATGCACATCACCGACGCCGAATTCCGTCTCGCCCTGCAGATGCTCGCCAACGACGCACTCGTCTCCGCCCTCGATTTCCTCGCGCAAATCAATCTCCACATCAGCCTCACCGCCCCGCAAGTCTACAGCCGCTTCGAATGGACCAAAACCCTGACATCGAAACTCCCCATGATCGAAATTCCCATCATCACCGACTCGGGTGTCATCCACTTGGCATTTCACATCGGTTGATTTCCGCGGTTTCACCGATACACCGATACGCCGACACTCCGATACTCCGATACTATTGACTCTTCCCCCGTCTCTCGGTAGACTGCGGATAATTCGGGGTGGCGCCATAAAGGAGGAAGTGGCGTATGGTGGTGAGGCCGATTGATGTCCAGGTGATTGTGGCCCAGCAGACCCAGGTGGCCGGGACGGAGCAGGCCCAGCAGAATCTTGCGCCCTTGGTGCAGTCTAAAGAAATGCAAAAGATTCCCGACAAGACCCATGAGCGGGAGACGCAGGTGGCCGAGTCGGGCGAGACGGACGACATCAAAGTCAGAGAGAGGGAGCAGGAAAAGCGGGAGCGGGGCAAAAAAAAATCGGGCGGGGAAGAAGAGGGCGAAGAGGAAGAGAAGGGCGCGAGGGGCGCGAAAGAGGACGGCAAGGGCGAGCGGTTCGACGCCACCACTTGAAAACAGGGAGCGGCTTCCAAACATGAGTGATTTCAAAGTCCTGGTGATCAATCCTCCAAGCCGATACGCGACCAACGTGGTCCGGGATGTCATTTACGGCTGTTGGTGCAAAGGCAAGCGCATCGGCGGCGGCACCGTGCCGCCGTTTTTTCTGATCTCGATCGCGACGGTCCTCCAGAAGGCCGGCTTCGACGTGACCTTCATCGAGGCCCTCGCCGAACACATTCCCCTGAACCAGATCGACGTCTCGCCCTACAAGGCCATCGTCACATCGACGTCGACCATGAGTTTCGGGGAGGACTCCTACGTCCTCGAGTATTTCAAGGAGCGCAACCCCGATCTTTTCTCCGTCGTCTACGGATCCCACACGACCTTCATGCCCAAAGCCGCCGTCCAGAAAAAAAGCGTCGACGTCGCCGTCCGCCGCGAGCCCGAGCACACGGTCCGGGATGTCCTGCTCGCCAAACGCGCCGGTAAAGACTGGCGGCCCACGCCCGGTATCGCCTATCTGGACCCCGAAAAAGGCCCGGTCGTCAACGACCGCGCCGACTACGTCGACATTGATTCCCTCCCATACCTCAACGTCGAGTTTCTCCCAAAAGATGTTCACTACTTCAATCCCCTCGTCATGCGCATGCCCTACATGACCCTCATCACCTCCCGCGGCTGTCCCGCCGTCTGCACGTTCTGCACGGCGCCGTTTCTCTACGGCACCAAAACCCGTTTCCAATCGGCCGACCGCGTTCTCGGGGAGATGGAGCATCTGATTTCGAAGGGCTACAAAGAAATCTACTTCCGGGACGAGACATTTTTCGTCGACAAGGACCGCGACATCCAGATTTGCGAAGGCATCATCAAGAACAAATGGGACGTCGTCTGGATCTGCAACACCCGCGTGAACGAGTGCACGAAGGATCTTCTGAAACTCGCCAAGCGCGCCGGCTGTCACTACATCAAGTTCGGCGTCGAATCGGGCGTGCAGGAGATCCTCGACAACATCCACAAGGGCATCACCATCGAGGAGACCCGGCAGGCCTTCCGCTGGATGAATGAAATCGGCATCGATTCCCACGCGCACACCATGCTCGGGTCCCCCGGCGAAACCGAGGAGACCATCGAGACCACCATCGATTTCATCACTCACATCGAACCGACCACCGCGACCTTCGGGGTCTGCACGCCCTATCCCGGGACTCCCATGTTCAAAATGGTCGAAAAACGGTTTCCCGAAATCGGCGACGGCACCGCCTCCGATTTCTCCGTCCTCCACACCGAAGGCCTCTACAACCAGCACTACACGAGCGTCGACAGCAAGATCCTCGAGCGCGGCATCCGTCGCGCCTACCGGAAATTCTACGCGAGACCGAAATATTTCGTGAAGACCCTCAAGCGCATCTCCAACCCGGATGACTTCAAGCGTTTTACCCTCGCGGGCACCAAAGTCCTCGACTTCGCCTTCCGCGGCGAATAAGCCGGCCATCTCTCTTTCAGACGTCACCGTCGTCCTTCCGGCCTTCAATGAGGCCGCCAGCATCGCCGAAATTCTCGACCGCCTAAACCGCGTCCTCCCCGGCGCGAAACTTCTCGTCGTCGACGATGGTTCCGGGGACGCGACCGCGGACCTTGCCCGGAAGGCGGGCGCGGAAGTCATCGTTCACGAGGAAAATTTCGGCAACGGCGCCGCCGTCAAGACCGGCATCCGCGCCGCCTCGACGCCCATCCTTGTCCTCATGGACTCCGACGGCCAGCATCCGCCCGATGCCATCCCGAAACTCCTCGACGCGCTCCAGGACGCCGACATGGTCGTCGCCTCCCGGTCCGCCGCCGCCCAGTCGGCCTTCCGGCGCTTCGGCAACGCCGTCCTGAGCGGCTTCGCGAGCCTTCTTGCGGGCCGCCGCATTCCCGACCTGACTTCGGGCTTCCGCGCCGCCCGGCGGGACGCGCTTCTCGAGTATGTTCATCTTTTTCCAAACGGTTTTTCGTACCCCACCACCTCGACCATCGCATTTCTCAAAGGCGGTTTCCGCGTCAAGTTTCTGCCGGTGCAGGGCATGGAGCGCCGCACGAAGGGCGTAAGCAAGATCCGCCCGTTCCGGGACGGCCTGAAATTCCTCACCATCATGGTCCGCCTCGCCGTTCTCTTCGAGCCGGTCCGCGTCTTCGTCCCTCCGGGCGCGTTTCTTCTGGTCACGGGCGCCGGCCTCCTGGGATTTCAGGTCATCTCCTGGGGCCGCATCGAGGAACTCCCGATCCTCCTCATCCTCTCCGGCATGATCATCCTCTTCGTCGGATTCCTCGCCGACCTCGTCGCCTCCCTCACCACCCGCCGACGCTTGTAACATCGACTGAGTCATGATACGTTCGGGGCGTGAGCCTCAATGACATTACGGATGTTAAGATCCGCAAGTTGGACGGGACCGGGAATGTCCTTGCCTTTGCCGACATCACGCTCCTCGGTCTGTATGTTGTTCGCGGGTTCAAGGTCATGTCCGGCGAGAACGGGCCGTGGGTCAGCATGCCGTCCCAGCGGGACAAGGGCGGCAACTGGCGGGACTCGTTTTTTCCGCTCAATAAGGACGCCCGCGCCCGCCTGACCGGCACTATCCTCGAAAAATACGGCCTCCTGGCGCCTCCGCCGGCCAGGAGTCAGGGCGCCGAGCCGTCCGCGGATGACGCCATGGAACCGGTCGACGATTTATGATGGACGTCTTTCTGGTCCTCGTTTTGGCCGTCGGACTTCTCGCCAACGCCGCTTGGACGATTTTCCTGTTCCGGAAAAGCAGAAAGGCCCGACTGGCCTTTTCGGCTGACGCCGGGGACATTGACGTGAAGGTCGAGCGGATCCTTTCCGAGATTCACCGCGTGACCAGCGCCAACGTGGAGCTTCTCGAGGGCCGAATCGACGCCCTGCGGGACGTCGGCGCGCTGGCGGACGAGCGTCTCCGCCGCCTCCGCGCCTCCCTCACCGATCTGGAAATCCTTCTTGGCCGCGTCCAACGCGTCAAAAAAACACTGACGGACACGTCGGCGT
>JACQOF010000060.1 GCA_016202645.1 bacterium | reverse complement strand
CCCCCCCCCCCCCCCCCCCCCCCCCCCCCCCCCCCCGGATAATACACCGATGAACTCTTTCCGTACCTGCCGGGGGCGTGCACAAATTGGGCGCCTTGTGGTCGTATTGATCCTGATTCTGGACGTCGTCGGCACCGTGGTGGCGTGGCATTTCACAGACCGGCAGGAAACCGAAATCGCCTGGGACAGGTTCAACGCCCATGTGGACCACGCCAACCTGGCGATCAAAAAACGCCTGCTCGATCACGAACTCGTCCTGCGCGGCGGATTGGGTCTTCTGAGCGGCCCCCACCCGATCGACCGGCAGGAGTGGCGCGACTATATCGAGACCTTGAAACTCCCGGAAAACTTTCCGGGAATTCAGGGGGTTGGATTCGCCAAATGGATCCGCCCGGCGGAAAAGGCCGCGCACGAGGCGGAAATCCATGCGGAAGGGTTTCCGGACTATCGCATCTGGCCGGAGGGAGACCGCCCCGACTATACCTCCATTACTTATCTGGAACCGTTCGTCAAACGAAACCTGCGCGCTTTCGGCTACGACATGTGGTCCGAACCCGTCCGAAACGCCGCGATGTCCATGTCGAGGGATTCCGGGATCGTCAGTATTTCCGGCAAGGTCAAACTCGTGCAGGAGACCGACACAGACATTCAACACGGCATCCTGATGTACGTACCGTGCTACCGCCGCGGCGCGCCGCTCGAAACCGTGGAGGAAAGACGCGCGGCCCTGGAGGGATTCGTCTACAGCCCCTATCGGATGAAAGATCTGATGCGGGGCATTCTGGGCGACAGCATCAAGGACATCGATCTTGAAATCTACGACGGCCGGGAGATCGGCGCGGCCGCGAATCTTTTCGATGCCGAGCCTCCCTTGAGATCGATGGACACCGGCCCCCTGTTTCACTCCACCGTCCATCTCAACTCCTATGGCCGGACTTGGACGCTTCACTACGCGTCTCTTCCGGTGTTTGACGCGGCCCTCGACCGCCGCCAGTCCATGTTGGTGCTGGCCATTGGACTCTTCATTACGCTGATCCTCGGCGCGCATCTGGTCCTTGAAGACCGGCAGACCAAAAGGTTCGAGCGGCTGGTTTCGATCCTGGACGCGACGCCGGATATTGTGGTGATCGCCGATCCGACGGGGCGGCCTCTCTACCTGAATTCCGCCGCCAAGGATCTTCTGGGAGTCGGCCGGGAAGAAAATTTGGCGGGTCTGCACATGAGAGAATTTCACACGCCGGAGGCGGTCCGGGAGATCGAAGGAGAGGCGATCGGCATCGCCCGTGAAACGGGATTCTGGCGCGGCGAGGTGGACTTTCTCAGCCGGAAGGGCGAAATCATTTCCACCCTGATGATTTTGAACACCCATCGGACGCCTGCCGGGGACCTCGAATATTTTTCGGCCGTCGCCCGGGACATCCGGGCCTGGAATGCGATGCGGATCAGGGAGACCCAACTGCGCGGCCGTCTCCAGGAAGCCGAAAAAATGTCGGCCCTCGGAACGACCATCGCCGGGATCGCCCATGAGCTGAACAATCCCCTGACCGGCATTCTCGGCTATGCGGACCTCATCCGCGTGTCCGACGATCTGGCGTCCTGCAAGGTTGATATCGATGAGATCGCGAAGGAAGCCGGTCGCTGTGCCAAGGTCATCCAGCATCTATTGGCCTTCGCCCGAAGAAGCGATCCCAAGCGCGAGCTGTGCGGGTTGAACAAGGCGCTGATCGAGGTCCTCGACATCTGCTCCTATCAGATGAAGCTGGACGGCATCGACATCGTTCTCCAATTGGACCCGCATGTTCCCTCCGTCATGGCCGACGAGGCTCTGATGAAGCAGGTGTTTCTCAACCTGGTCACGAACGCCCACCATGCCTTGAAGGAGACCTCCGGACCGAGGCGGCTGACCGTGTCGGGCCGGACATCTGCCGGGTCCGTACAATATATGTTTGAAGATACCGGCCCGGGCGTCCGCAGGGATGTTCTCCCAAGAATTTTCGAACCCTTTTTCACCACCAAGGGCGTCGGCAAGGGCACGGGGCTTGGACTCAGCGTCAGTTACGGCATCGTCGTCGATCACGGCGGAAACATCCGGGTCGAGAGCGAGGAAGGCCGCGGATCCGTCTTCACCGTCGAACTGCCCGTTCCCGATGGCGTGAAAGATTCCGGCGATGCCGGGACTTTGGCGGAGCCATCCGAACCCGCCCCGGGAGCCGCGTCGATCCTGCTGGTGGACGATGAGCCGTCCATTCAAAAAACGGTGACGAGATATCTCGGAGGCTGTGGCCACGCCGTCACGACCGCCGGGTCGGTGGACGAGGCCGTCGCATGTCTCACGGGCCGTCGGTTCGATCTTCTGATCGTCGACTTCAAGATGCCCGGCAGGGACGGGCCGGCGCTGTACCGGCACGTCGCCCGGCATCATCCGGACATGCTCGGGTCGTTCGTTCTGAGCACGGGGGACGTGATGAGCGATGAGCCGAGGAAATTCGTCGAGGAAACCGCCGTCGCCGTCGTCGAAAAGCCTTACAACCTCTCAAGGCTGGAAGAATTCGTTCGAGAGCGTCTGGCCGGGAAGGCGTTGGGATAATGGGCGAGCCGCGTCGGGTTCTGGTCGTCGACGACGAAGCGTCGATCCGCGTCACGACGGTTCTCAATCTGACCCGGGAGGGATATTCGACCGCCGCCGCGTCGGACGGCCGGGAGGCGCTGGGAAAAATATCGGAATGGAAGCCGCACCTCGTCCTTCTTGACATCAAACTGCCTGGCGAGAACGGCATCGATATCTGCCGGAAGATCGCGTCCGCCCGGCCGGACCATGCCTTCGTCGTCATGATGACGGCGGTTGCCGACCGGCGGGCGGTGACGGCCGCCGGGCGGGCCGGCGCGGCCGGATACATCGTCAAGCCCTTTCACACGGAACTTCTGATCCAAAAAATCCGGGCGGTACTGGGCGACGTGGAGAAATCTTCGGCCCCGGACGATGATTCCGGCGAACGCGGCCCGTCCCGCCCGCGGCGCCGCGGCAGCGGCCTCGCGTCTTCCCGGGATCCGTTCAGCCGTGGAGGGCCCCGTGCTTAAACGGATGTTGACGGCGCAGGAAATTGTCGAGGTTGAGGACAAGCTCAGCCATGTTCTGGGGGCGTTGACGCCGACCGAAGGGGATCTCGACGTCGACACGGAATTTGAGAAGATCATGTTTTCGAAATCGGGCCCGTCCCAGGAAGCGTGCGACGACATCCGGCAGATGACCCGCCGTTTCGGGCCGAAACTCATGCAGATGCTGGGATTCCCGCCCGCGCCGGGGGCCTGCCGGATTCAGGTGAGCAAGGACGGCATGGAAGCCCGCCTCGACATCGATCCGCCCGCCGGCGACGGCATCGCCGTGACGGTCGAGCAGGTCCGGAATCTTCTGAACGAGCAGAAAATCATTTTCGGCCTGGACGATGAGGCCATTGAAAAGGCCGTTGAAACCGGCCGGGCCGCGGAAATTCGCGGGCTTTGCGCCGCGCATGGCCGGCCGGTACGCGCGGGCCGGGACGGCCGGATCGAACCCATCAAACATTGGTCACCGGCGCCCGCCGGCATGGACATTCCCGCGGGCGATCCGCAGATCGCCGTTTCGGAAATCGACACGGTTGAGAAGGGCCAAAAAATCGCGAAGCTTGTCCCGCCGGATCCGGGAGAGCCGGGCAGGGACGTGTTCGGCTGGGAGGTCAAGGCCCTTCCCGGAAAACCGGTGTCGCCTCAGGTCGGGGAAAACGTTTCCTTCGACGCCAACGCCGGATACTTTTACGCCAAATCTCCCGGCCGCGTCGTCATCCTGGACGCTCTCATCGACATCGAAAAACTGATGGTGTTCCGCGGGGACGTCGACATTTCCGTCGGCCATGTCCTCTTTCCCGGGGAACTCATGGTCCGCGGCTGGATCCGGAGCGGTCTTTCGGTGCAAGCCGACCAGGACATCGTCGTCGAGGGTGGCGTGGAGGCGGCCTCAGTTTGGTCGCATGAAGGAAGCATCCTGATCGGCAAGGGAATTCAGGGCATGGGACTGGCGCTGGTTCAGGCGGCGTGGGACGTGACCGTCAAGTTCGTGGAGCAGGCGACGGTGATGGCCGGCGGCGTCTTGAAAACCCAGAGCGCCCTGAACAGCGAGCTTGCGGGCGGCGAGGCGGTGATCGTGACGGAGGGCAAGGGCGCCGTGATCGGCGGCCGGATTTACGCGGGAGACCGCATGGAAGTCCGGGAACTGGGCGCGGGGACGGGAGACTCGACCGTCGTTCAACTCGGCATCACGCCGGACATCCTGAAGAACCTGACGAAACTCAAAGCGCGCCGCCAGGCTGCCGAGCAGGCGCTGGCCGACGCCGAGCAGACCCTGGCGCGATACGGCCTGAGTTCGGAGGCCTTGCAGGCGCAGGCGATGACGGAGGAGGGCCGACAGCTTCTAAAGATGGCCAAGACAGTCCTGGTTCTTCATGAGCGGTGCCGAAAAATCCGTGAGGAAGAGGACAAATTCAACGAATCGATGCGGGCGCGCACCGAGGGCGAGCTGGACGTGCGCGGCCGGGTCTATCCCGGCGTCAAAATCCTCATCGGCCCCGCCGTCCACTACGTGACCGAGCCGCTCTCCTGGGTGCGGTTCCGGTACGACGCGGAGAAGCGCCGAATCAAGGCGGTCCCGCTGGTCTGAAGCTTTGGCGGGCATCCCATACCCTGATGTCCCTGTAGTGCTATCCACGTAACTTTCTAGAGGATACCCGAAATTTTCCCGCCGCTGTTGACTTTCGCCGCCCGCGCACGGATAATGCAATAAATGGTTAAAATGTATTAAACGTATTATACGCCAGAATAGTGAACAGGGGTTGAATTCCAATTCTTTGACGGAGGCGGCGAGCGTGGAGCGTGCGATGGAGTCGGAAATGCTGACGACAGGAGAGGTTTCCCGGCTGTTTAAGGTCAGCCGGCAGGCGGTTTCGGCCTGGATCGTGTCCGGAAAAATCCCGGCTTTTAAGACGCCCGGCGGCCGTCACCGCATCCTCCGCGCCGATCTTGTCCGCTTTTTTCAAATCGACCGTCATCCCGTTCCCGCCCCGCCCCATCACATATTGATCGTGGATGACGAACGCTGCATTCTGGAGGTTTTGCGCCGCCTGATCTCGTACCGCTATCCCGGCGTCGCGCTCGATACCGCCGAGGACGGCATATCGGCGCTGGAGAAAATAGCGTGCGCGCCGCCGGACCTTCTCATTCTCGACATCCGGATGCCCCGGATGGACGGAATTGAGGTGATCCGCCGCCTCGGGAACCAGCCGGCGTATGCCGGCATCAAGATTCTGCCCATGTCCGCCGACCCCGGCGCTTTGAACGGCGCGGGAGACACGGGAGGCCGTTCTGTTTTTCAAAAAGGAGCCTCTTTCCAAAAATTGCTTGAATCTCTGCCCGCGCATCTTCCGCGTTTGGCGGATTCATCCCGGCATTGACCGCCGGATGAAAATTCTGGTCGTTGACGACGAGCCCGATATGCGCACCATGCTGGAAGCCGTCCTGTCCTCGTCGGGCCACGAGGTCGAACTGGCTTCGAACGGTCTGGAGGCGTTGGCGAAGATTCCCGATACGATGCCGGACCTCATTCTTCTCGACATTCATTTTCCGGGTTATCTGAGCGGCATCGACATTTGCCGCCGGATCAAAAAAAATCCAGACTATGCCTCCACCGAAGTCATCATCATGACGGCGGACGGCGACCGTGAAAACGTCGTGCGCGCCGTCCGGGCGGGTGCGAGGGAATGTCTGGCCAAACCATTTGAGATGAACGTGCTGAAGAAGAAAATCGCGGCAGTCTTTGCCAATTGACGAAATCGGGATTGAAAACGCGACTCAAGCAGGGCCGGGCCGGCCAGGTCCCCGCCCTCTGT
The DNA here is from genome assembly GCA_016202645.1 of bacterium. GTDB lineage: Bacteria > Lindowbacteria > 2-12-FULL-62-27 > 2-12-FULL-62-27 > 2-12-FULL-62-27 > JACQOF01. Next base: position 2,938 of record JACQOF010000060.1, on the reverse strand, counting down.
GTCGCAGGCTGATCGGCATTTGATCGTTTTTTAATTTCGTGTTTGTTTATTCCCTGTCCCGGTGATATAAGCGGGGAGAGGGGGATCCAATGCGCGGACATGATCCGGAGTTGTTGACGACAAAAGACATCTCCAGAATGTTCAAAGTGAATCGGGCCACGGTGGCGGCCTGGGTCAAGTCCGGGAAAATTCCGGCGATCAAAACATTCGGAGGGCATGCGAGATTTCACCGGGGGGATGTCCTGAACACCATCCACGCCGGTCAGCTTCCCATCCCCCGGGAGCTCCAACCCGAACATCCTCTCATCCTGATCATTGACGACCATCCTTCCATATTGAAATCGCTTTCCCGGCTGATTGTTACGCGCTATCCGGCCATCCGGGTCGATACGGCCGGCAACGGCGTCGATGCCCTGCTCAAAATAGGCCGTGATATTCCGCACGTGGTTATTTTGGATCTTCTGATGCCCAAAATGGACGGAGTGGAAGTCATCCGCCGGCTGAAGTCGGAGCCGATTTACGCAGGCATCCGGATTCTTGCGATGTCGGGATATGTGAAGGACGAGAAAGCGATCCTCAAAGCGGGCGCCGACGCTTTTTTTGAAAAGGGAGCGAGACTGAAAGAATTATTGGATCTATTGCCGACTTACATACAGACGCTCAAAAACAGCGTGGAGGCGGGGCCGGTTCCAATGTAAGTCCGGACACAATGTGTCTTGAAGCGGCACAGGGTCGGTCAGTATGGGATTTTTGGTCTGGTTATATAATCCCTGAGGAATCAAACGGATAGTATTAGTTCTTCCGGGCGCGGCGCGGGGGAACGGGATTTGCACAATCACCCGGCATACCTTGAACAGGAGGGTGATTGGGTTTGAGTACTGGGACGGGAATCACCAAAGAGATGGCGGTTCGGGATGTCCTCCGGGCGTTTCCGCGGACGCGCGCCGTGTTTGACCGGTACGGCATGCACGGTTGCGGCGGCGCGGAAGGGCCTCCGGAACCGGTTGCGTTTTTCGCGCAGATGCACGGCCTCGATGTGAACGCGTTTCTCGCGGAACTCGAAGGGGCCGTGGATCGGCCAATTCGCGAGGTTGATCCATGTCCTTGCGGCTTGGGTGGCGGCGAAATTCAAACCTCCTCCCCCCTTGCGGGGGAGGCTGGGTGGGGGGTTTCGCCCCGCACTGCCGCCCTCCTGTCCGCGCCGAAATCCGGATCCACCGGCGGCAAGTGTACTCACGGCGAAGCCGGCAAGTCCCTCGCCCGGATTTTCATCCGCACCTCATTACTCGTCTTCCTTTGCTACGGCGCTCTGACCGGCATCGCCGCGTTTCTCTCTCTGACCACTCCCTGGGCGGCGTTGCCCGCCGTGATTGAGTGGCCCGCGCTGGCTCAGTCACACGCGCACGCGCAGGTGTTCGGGTTTGTCGTGATGTTCATCCTCGGGATTTCCTATCATGTCATGCCAAGGTTCATGGGCGTGCCGCTTCGGAACATCAGCGCGGCGTGGGCGTCGTACGGGTTGCTTCTGGGCGGGGTGATCCTGAGAAGTCTGTACCAGCCGTTCGCTCAAAATTCCGCGGCGGCCGAGACGGCGTTTTTGGGGTCGATGCTGGAGGTCGGCGCCGTCGTCGCGTTTTTAACCGTCGTCCGGTCGACCTTGCGCGAACACAAACGGATTCTTCCGGACGGCCGGTCTGGTCAGCCCTTCGTGCACATCCAGTACCTCATGGCCGGCGGCGCGTGGCTCCTGGCTGCGGCGTGTTTGGGCGCCGTCGGCGCGGGCGTGATGCTGGTTCGGGGTGTGAACGTCCAGCCGTCCGCCCTCAATTCGGCCTGGATCAACCTCTCGATCATCGGGTTCGCCGGGATGTTCATCTTCGGCGTTGGCCAGCGCACGATGCCGCATTTTCTCGCTTTGGACGACCTCAATCCCAAAGCCGGCCGCGCGGGCCTTATAGCCCTTACCGCCGGCCTGACCCTGCAAATGATATCGCTCGCCTCTCCATATTATATAGGGCTTGTTGCAGTCTCGGCCCTGCTCGAATTAACGGGTTTTACGCTGTTTTTAATCGCGGTGCCGCTTCTTGGCCGTCTCCCCGTCCATCGGCCGGCGGCACCGCCCTTTTTTGCCTCATTCGTCCGGGTCGGGTTCGTGTTCGGATGGCTGGGCACGGCCGGGTACGCGGCCGCGTCGGTCGCGGCGGCCTTTGGTGTGGACGTTCCGAGGATGGTAACGGACGCCTACCGCCATGCATGGACCATCGGCTGGATCACGATGTTGATCGTCGGCGTTGGATACCGGCTGATCCCCATTTTTTTCGGCCGGGCAATCTCGATGCCGCGCGCCGTGCCGGTGATTTTCGCGCTGATTTCAGGCGGTGTGGCGATCCGGATCGCCGCGGATATTCTGTCGATTGCGTTTCCCGGGGCCTATCCGTGGGTGAATCTCTCGGGCGCCCTGATTTTGCCCGCCATGATTCTCTTTGCCGTGGAAATCTGGCGCCTGACGTCGTCGGAGGAACCGATCTCGCTTCAGCCCGCCACCCCGGCCCTTACTCTGGACGCCAACGTCGCCGCCGTCCTCGAAGCCTACCCCGAACTCCTGCCGGTCTTCGTCCACCATGGCTTTGGCGCCCTGCAAAATCCGGTGGCACGGAAAACCGTCGCCCGTTTCGTCACGATCGGCCAGGCGGCGAAAAAACACGGCCTTGACCCGGAATTTTTTCTGGCGGAATTGATCGCCCGTGCGCCCATAGTCTAGAGGGTTGGCCACAAAAAGCACAGAAGGCACAAAATTTTTGTTTTTTCTGTGACTTTTGTGACTTTTGAGGCTATTTCTGGGATATGTTCGAGCCCCGTGTCATGAAATAGGACAGTTTCCGTCCGTAAGTTGAAAGTCCCGCATTTCCGACAAACCGCATAACGAGTTGATTAACTT
>JACQOF010000057.1 GCA_016202645.1 bacterium | reverse complement strand
CGGGAATACTGCGTAATTTTTTTGCGGCCGGTCTCGCCTTCCTTCGCGAGCTTCTCGAGCGCCGGAATGACGGCGGGCATGAGCTGGAGAATGATGGAGGCGCTGATGTAGGGCATGATGCCGAGGGCGAGAATGGAGACGCGTTCGAATGCGCCGCCGGTGAACATGTTGACGAATCCGAAGAGACCGCCGGCCGCGCCCGTGGCCCGGCCGAAATAGGCGAATGCGGCCTGAGCGTCGACGTAGGGGATGACGATGAAGGAACCGAGGCGGTAGATGGCGAGCATGATGGCGGTGAAGAATATCTTCTGGCGGAGTTCAGGGATTTTAAACGAATTCGAAAACGCCTCCAGCATGGGTGCGGCTTACTCGATCAGACGGACAGACCCGCCGGCGGCCTCGATGACTTCGCGGGCCTTGGCGGAAAACGCGTGGGCGCTGACGGTGAGCTTTTTGGAGAGAGCTGATCCGGAAAGGATTTTGACGCGGCTGTACCGTTTTTTAACGAGGCCGGCACCGATCAGTTTTTCCGGGGTGACGTCCTCGTTTTCCGCGAAGCAGCCGAGGGCATCCGTCGAAACGATCCCGTAAACTTCGCGCCAGGGCCGCTTGAATCCGGATTTGGGCGCCCGCCGGAACAGCGGCATCTGGCCGCCCTCAAATCCCCGGCGGACTTTCGACCGGGCTTTCTGACCCTTGTTGCCGCGGCCGGACGTTTTTCCGCGTCCGCCACCCTCGCCGCGGCCAAGCCTCTGACGGCGTCGGACGATACCGGGAAGATTGGACAGTTCCACGCTCACGATGCGGGGCCTTGCTTTATCGGCGATTCCGCAGGTGCGGGTGTGGATGCGGGTGAGGGTTTCGACGGGCGGTACCGGGAGTCCCTGGAATCCCTGGATCTGCTGCCGGAACGGGACGAACTTCGGCCGCGGGAATCCGAATCGGACGACGAACCACGCCCCGATCCGCGGGACCCGCTGCGCCTTCGCGCTTCCGCCGCCGCGGCTTCCGCGTCGGAAGCTTCCGCCGCCCGGTCGGCCACTTCGTCTTCCGGACGGTGCGCGCGGCGGGAACGCTTGGCGATGAAGAGTTCCGCGACGGGTTTGCCGCGCATTTCCGCAAATTCCTCCGGAAGCCGCAATTGCTGGAGCCCATCGAGCGCGGCCTTGACGACATTGACGGCGTTCGACGACCCGATGGTCTTGGAAATGATGTCGCGGATGCCGGCCGCCTCCATGATGGCGCGGACCGGCGCGCCGGCGATGATGCCGGTGCCGGGAACGGCGGGCCGGAGGACCACGCGGGAGGCGCCGCAGCGTCCCATGACGGGATGCGGGATCGTGCCGTTGACGACTCGTATGGTTTTCATGCCCTTCGTCGCGCCGGTGCGGCCTTTCGAAATCGATTCCGGAACTTCCTTGGCCTTGCCGATCGACATGCCGACTTTGGCTTTCCCGTCCCCCACGACGACAATGGTGGAAAACCCGAACCGGCGGCCGCCCTTGACGACCTTGGAGACGTGGTTGATCTTGACGACTTTTTCGATGGTATCCGGCGCAGCCGAGGACGCGGGCGCCTGACGGCCCCGCCTGCCCCCAGGACGCTGTTGCTGACCTCCTTTGGGTGGGCTCATCTTAAAATTTCAATCCTCCTTCGCGTGCGCCGTCCGCGAGGGCGGCGAGTTTCCCGTGATAGATGTAGCCGGACCGGTCAAAGGCCACGGCGGCGATATTTCTGGCTCTGGCGCGTTCGGCCAGAAGAATTCCAAGTGCCTTGGCGGCTTGGATATTTTTTTTGCCCTTGAGCGCCGCGCTGAATTCCTTGGAGCGGGTGGAGACGCCGAGGAGAACGCGGCCGGCGTCGTCGTCGACGATCTGCGCCGAGAGATGCTTGAGACTCTTGTGAACGCACAGTCTCGGCCGGGCCGCCGACCCCCGGATGCGTTTGCGGACCCGCCGGGCCTTGAAAACGGTTACTTCGGAATGCGTCTTGTCTCCCATTGGGGTTACTTCTTCGCTCCCCCGCCGCCCGACGTGGCGCTCGTGGCCTTGCCGGCTTTCTTGCGGATCCGCTCGCCAAAATACCGGATGCCCTTGCCCTGGTAGACTTCGGGCGGCCGAACGGCGCGGATGTTGGCGGCGAGCTGGCCAAGCTCGTGCCGGTCCGGTCCCTTGAGGACGACTCTCGTGTTGGCGTCAACGGTCACTTCCACCGCTTTCGGAATCACGACTTCCACCGGCTTGGTGTAGCCAACCGTCAGGACGAGTTTGGCGCCCTGCTTGGCGGCGCGGTATCCGACGCCGACGATTTCCAATTCGCGGGTGAATCCCTCGGACACGCCCCTGACGGCATTTTGAAGCAGGCGTGCGGCGAGTCCATGCCGGGCTTTGACGTCATCGGCCTCGGAGGCCCGCGCGGCCTTGAGGGTGTCGCCTTCGATTTTGACAGTGACGTCCGGCGGCACGCTGATCTGAAGAGATCCCTTGGGCCCCTTGACGACGGCGTGGCCGTTCTGAAGCTGGACGGTCACGCCTTTGGGGATGCGGACGATTTGTTTGCCGACCCGGGACATCTCAATGCACCTCGAACAAAACTTCGCCGCCGACTTTTTCCCGGCGGCACTCGCGGTCCGTGAGGACGCCCTTGCAGGTGGAGACGACGGCCGTGCCGAGCCCGCCGACGGGGCGCGGGATGCGGTGAACGGGGAGATAGACGCGGCGGCCGGGCTTGGAGACGCGGGTGAGTTTGCGGATGACGCTTTCTTTGCCGTCTTTGGCGTACTTGAGATACACCCGGAGGATGCCCTGCTTGTTGTCCTTCAGGATGCGGTAATTTTTGATGTAGCCCTCGTCCTTCATGATCCGGATGATGGAAATTTTCAGCCGGGAGGCCGGGACGTCGACGGTTTTTTTGCGGACGACGAGCCCGTTGCGTATTCGAAGGAGCATGTCGGAAATAACGTCGTTGACGCCGCTCATCACCAGGTCGCTTTCACAACGCCCGGGATTTCGCCCCGGACGGCGAATTTTCGGAAACAGAGGCGGCAAAGTTCAAACCGCCGGAGATAAGCGCGGGAGCGCCCGCAAAGGCTGCAGCGGTTGTGCTGCTGCACGGGAAATTTTCTTGGATTTTTCCATTTTTCGATCCAGCATTTTTTGGCCATGATCAGCTTCCTGTTCCGGAAAAGGGCATGCCGAAGGCGGACAAGAGCGCCCGGGCGTGGGCGTCGGTTTTTGCGGTGGTCACGAAAGTGACGTTGAGGCCTTTGACTCGAAAAACCTTTTCCATGTTGATTTCAGCGAAAACCGTATGCTCTTTCAGACCGATCGTCAAATTTCCGCGGTGATCGAAACTTTTGGCGGAAACGCCCCGGAAATCCCGGACGCGGGGGAGGGTGACAAAGATGAAGCGGTCGAGGAACTCGTACATGCGCTTGTTTCGGAGGGTGACCATAAGCCCAATGGGGTTTCCGGCGCGGACGTTGAAGGCGGAGACGTCCTTGACAGCGCGCCGGATGGCGGGTTTCTGCCCCGTGATGGCGGCAAGGTCCTTGGCCATCTCCTCGATGATCTTGTATTCCTTGGTGCCCTCGCCGAGTCCGGCGTTCAGGACGATCTTGGTCAATCGGGGGACTTCGTTGATGTTGGAAAGACCGAGATCCTGCTGAAGTTTCGGCCGGAGTTCCTGGGCGTAGCGGACTTTCAGGCGCGGCACGGGGATCGGGCCTCTCGGAGTCGATTCGGCCGGTCGCTCCGCGACGGCGACGGCGGCGTCGTCCGCCGGGCGCTTGACCTTTTTCTCGGGACGGGCGGCCGGTTGTTTGGCTTTGCCCGCTTCTGGGATGACGGATTTTTTACTCATAGCGGAACCGCCTCGTTGCATTTTTTGCAGACGCGGAGCGCCCGGCCGTCCACGCGGCGGCGGCCCATGCGGGAGGGTGCGTTGCATTTGGGGCAGACGAGCATGAGGTTTGAGACGGCGATGGACGCCTCTTTTTCGACAACACCGCCTTTGGGGTTCTGCTGTGTCCGCCGGACGTGGCGCTTGCGAAGCGCGACACCCTCGACGACGGCGCGGAATTTTTGCCGGTTGACGCTGAGGATCTTGCCGCGGGACCCGCGGTCGTTGCCGGACAGGACCATGACTTCGTCACCTTTGCGGAGATTCATCGTCACACGACCTCCGGCGCCAGCGAGATGATTTTCATAAACTGGCGTCCGCGAAGTTCGCGGGCGACGGGCCCGAAGATCCGCGTGCCCCTGGGTTCCATCTGGTCGTTGATGATGACGGCGGCGTTGTCGTCAAATCGGATCCGCGACCCGTCCGGGCGGCGGCTCGTGTGGCGGGTCCGCACCATCACGGCGCGCACGACTTCACCCTTCTTCACGACGCCGTCCGGCTGGGACATCTTGACGGCCGCGACAATGACGTCCCCGAGAAAAGCATAGCGGCGCTTGCTGCCGCCGAGAACGCGGATGCAGTCAATCACCCGGGCTCCGGTATTGTCCGCGACGTTGATGTAGGTTTCCTGTTGAATCATCGTTTCTTTCCTTTTCGATCGGGCCCGTTACCGGGCACGCTCCAGCACCCGCATGAGGCGCCAGCGTTTCCGGCGCGAGAGGGGCCGGGTTTCCATAATTTCGACGAGATCACCTGTCTTCGCTTCATTCTTTTCGTCGTGAGCCAGAAAATCCTTCGTGCGCCGGACGGTTTTTTTGTAAACGGGATGAACGAACCGGCGCTCGACGCTGATCCGAACGGTTTTGTCCATGACGTCCGAAACGACGCGTCCCTGAAGAAGTTTTTTCATTTGCCGGCCGAAGCCTCCGTGGATTTCGATTTCCGCCGCTCGCTGAGCAACGTCCGGATCCGGGCGACACGGCGGCGCTGAAGGCGCAACTGCAGGGGATTTTCGAGCTGTCCAACGACGGCCTGAAACCGCAGGTTGCGGAGGGCCTCGGAGGACTTCTCCAGCTCGGTCTGAAGGGCTGATTCGGAATATTCCCTGATTTCACGCCATTTCATGATCCCTCCCGCTTCACGCAGATCGATTTCATCGGAAGTTTGGCGCCCGCGAGCTGAATACAGCGGGTGGCTTCAACTTCCGTAAGCCCCCCGACTTCAAAACAGACCTGACCGGGACGGATGACGGCAACCCAGAATTCGGGGTTGCCCTTGCCGGTGCCCATGCGCGTTTCCGCAGGGCGCATCGTAACGGGCTTGTCGGGAAAAATCCGGATCCAGACTTTGCCCTTGCGCTTCATAAACCGCGACAGCGCCACCCGGACGGCCTCGATCTGCGCGCTGGTGACCCAGCCGCGGTCGATGGCTTTGAGGCCGTATTCGCCGAAGGCGACGGTGACGCAACGGGAGGCGTTCCCGCGCATGCGGCCGCGATGGTGCTTGCGGTACTTCTGCTGGGCGGGCATCAACACGATGAACCACCTCCGGACGCAGGGAGAAAGGGAGATAGGGAGATAGGGAGATAGTCGGACCGGGTCAACCTTTCTCCCTTTCTCCCTTTCTCCCTTTCTCCCTGAATCATATCGGGGACTCCCCTTTGCAGATCCAAACCTTCACGCCGATGATGCCGTATTTGGTTTTCGCTTCGGCAATGCCGAAATCGATGTTGGCGCGGAGGGTCTGAAGCGGTAGGCGGCCCTCGATGTACCACTCGGACCGCGAGATTTCCGCGCCGCCGAGGCGGCCGCCGCACATGACTTTGACGCCCTGCGCGCCGCGGGCCCGGGAATTGTAGACGGCCTGCTTCATGGCGCGCCGGAACGCGACCCGCCGCTCGATCTTGCGGCCGATTTCCTCCGCCACCAACAGCGCGCTCAGGTCCGGAACCTTGACTTCCTCGATGTTGACCTCGACGTCCTCCTTGGGAAGTCCGGTCAGGCGGACGATGTCGCCGGCGAGCTTGTCGATGTTGGATCCCTTTTTGCCGATGACGAGTCCCGCGCGCGCGGCTTCGATGGTGACGCGGACGCGCTTGGTGAACCGCTCGATGAGAATGCGGGCGATGCCGGCGTGATAGAGCTGTGTCTTGATGAACTTGCGGATGGTCAGGTCCCCGGCGAGCTTTTTGGCGAAGTCCTTGCGGGCGTACCACCGGGCGTCCCAGTCGCGGTTGATGCCGAGCCTGAAGGCGACCGGATTGACTTTCTGTCCCATATTTATTTCACCTCTTCCAGTTCGACTTTGGCGTGAGCCGACCGCTTGAGGATCGGCGTGGCCCGGCCATGCGCGCGGGGGAGCCAGCGTTTGAGGCTGGGACCACCGTCGATGGTGAGGGCGGATATCCGAAGACTCGCCGGCTGGACGTTGGGAGACTTCTGCGCGGCGCCGGCCTGGGCGCTTTTGAGAAGTTTCCAGAGGACGAGGGAGCCGTGTTTCGGGGTGTTCTGCAGGATGTGCAGGGCCTGCTCGAGGGTCCGTCCCCGGATGAGGGCGGCCACGACACGAAGTTTTCTCGGGGTGATGCGGACGAACCGGGCACGCGCGGTCGACATGATCAAGCCGCCTGGACTTTCGTTTCTTCCGCGCCCCGAGGCTCGCGGTGTCCGCGGAAGGTCCGTGTCGGGGAGAACTCTCCGAGGCGGTGGCCGACCATGTTTTCGCTGACGTAGACGTTGATGAATTTGTTGCCGTTGTGGACGGCGAAGGTCATCCCGACCATTTCCGGCACCACTGTCGCGCGGCGGGCCCAGGTCTTGATCGGCCGCCTCTGCGCGCCGGCTTTCATCACCTTCGTCTTTTTGAGGAGCTTCACATCAACATACGGCCCCTTCTTCAGAGATCGGCCCATTTTATTTTTTCCTCCGCTGAACAATCATCCGGTCCGACGGTTTCGGATGACGGGTCTTCAGGCCCTTGGACTTCTGCCCCCACGGACTTTGCGGGTGGTTGCCGCCCTTGCTCTTGCCCTCGCCGCCGCCCATCGGATGATCAACCGGGTTCATCACCATGCCGCGGACGGTGGGGCGGATGCCGAGCCGGCGTCGGCGGCCGGCGGATCCCCAGACGATGTTGACGCGGTCGGCGTTGCCGACCATGCCGACGGTGGCGCGACAGTTGGAGTGGATCAGCCGAAGTTCGCCGGAGGGGAGGTTCACGAAGGTGTAGTCGCCCTCCCTGGCCATGACCTGCGCGCCAACTCCCGCGCCGCGGGCCAGCTGGCCGCCTTTGCCGGGCTTCAGCTCGATGTTGTGCACGAACGTGCCGGTCGGGATCAGCCGGAGCGGCAGAGCGTTGCCGACGTCGACTTCGGCTTTGTCGCCGCTTTCGATCGACGCGCCGACTTTGAGCCCCTGGGGCGCGAGGATGTATCGTTTTTCGCTGTCCTCGTATTGGACGAGCGCGATGCGGGCGCCGCGGTTCGGATCATATTCCAGCGCGATCACTTTGGCCTTCGATCCGTCCTTGTCCCGCTTGAAATCGACCATGCGGTACAGCCGCTTGTGCCCGCCGCCGATGTGCCGGGTCGTGATCCGGCCGGTATTGTTCCGGCCGCCGGTCTTGTAGAGCCGTTCGGTGAGACTGCGCTCCGGACGCTTGTCGGTCAGGTCCTCTGTCGTGAGCGTGGTCATGTATCGCCGGGCCGGCGAGGTCGGGGCGTATGCTTTGACGGGCATTAGAGTCCCTCGAAGAAGGCGATTTTTTGGCCGGGCTCAACGGTCACGATGGCGCGGCGCGTGTCGGAGGTTTTCCCGATCACGGCGCGGACGCGGCGCTGTTTGCCGTGCCGCCGGAGCAGGTTCACCTTGCGGACCTTGACGCCGAAAATCCGCTCCACGGCGCCGCGAACGTCGGCCTTGGTGGCCTTCTCGACGATTTCGAACGTATATTTTCCGAGCCTCTCCCGGGCCTGGGTCGAGCGCTCGGTGATGATGGGGCGGACGATGAGGGTATTGTCCGCGAGACGGGCCGCCCCGGAAGCGACGGGGGCGGCGGGCGCCGGTTTCTTATCCTCAGCCACGGGCGGCCTCCGTCAGGCGCGACGCCAGAATGTCCGCGGCTTTGTCGGTCAGGACCAGATTCCGCGCGCGGAGGACGTCGTAGGCGGTCAGAGAAAGCGCGCGGGTTCCCGATGTGTTCGGAAGATTCCGCACGGAAAGCCATGCGGACGTGGCCTCGGGTTCAAACACAAACAAGCTCGAACCCTCCGTGGCGCCGATCCGATGGGTCAGTCCCCGGAAGGCTTTGGCGCTGGGGGTTTCCATTTTTTTAAGCGAAATGAGAAAGAGTTTGCCGTCGCGAAGCTTGTCGGAAAGGACGGCGCGCAGAGCAAGGCGGCGCTGGCGATGCGGGAAATGGATGGAGGCCCGGTGCGGGGTCGGGCCGTGCGCGCGGCCGCCGCCGACGAACTGCGGGGCCTGACGGTCGGAATGGCGGGCGCGGCCCATGTGTTTCTGCGCATAGATTTTTTTGCCGGAACCGCGAACCGCGGCCCGGGTTTTGACGGAGGCGGTGCCGGCCCGCTTGCGGTTTCGGTAATAGCGCGCCGCCTGGGCAATCAAGGTCGGATGGGCGGTCGCGTTGAAGACGGCTTCCGGAAGATTCTTCTTTTCCGATTTTTCGCCGTTGACGTTGAAGACATCGACCGCCAGTCCCGATTCGGCCGATTTTTTTGCGCGGGGACTCATGACTTGGCCTCCCCCGCGCGCACGCGGCCGGCGTCGGAGACGCCGGCACTTGGGGCCGCGGAGCGGCTGATCCGAGCTTTAACGGCGCGCTGCACAAGGACCAGTCCGGATCGCGGGCCGGGTATGGCGCCGGAAACGGCGAGAAGCCGATTTTCGGGGTCGACTTGAACAATCCGCAGGTTTTGAATGGTGACGCGCTCGTCGCCATACCGTCCGGCCAGTTTTTTTCCGGGGATGGTGCGGCCGGGGTCGGTGTTGGATCCGATCGAACCCGGGGTCCGGTGCCGTTTTTCGGTTCCGTGCGATCCGGGAGCGCCGTGGAAATTCCAGCGCTTCATGACGCCGGTCGTGCCGCGGCCCTTGGTCTTGCCGATGACGTCGACCGAATCGCCGACCTTGAAAATTGATACGCCGATGTCATCGCCGGGCTTGACGCCCTCCGGGGGGGTCCCGCGAAATTCCCGGAGCATGCGGCGGGATTCGAGGTTCCGTTTCTTGAACTCGCCGATGTGGGGTTTCAGGGGCTTCTTGCGCTCGGCGCCGTATCCGACGACGCACGCATCGTAGCCGTCGGTCTCGACCGACTTGGTCCTGACGACGAGACACGGCCCGGCTTCGATGACGGTCACCGCGACAGCCTCGCCGGTCTTCCCGTCGAACAGCTCCGTCATGCCGATCTTGCGGCCCAAAATGGCTTTCATCCCGCTATGCCTCCTTGACCTCGACCTCAACACCCGACGGAAGACCGAGATCAAGAAGGGACTGCATGGTCTCTTGGTTGGGGTTGACGATGTCCATGAGGCGCTTGTGGGTCCGAAGCTCAAACTGCTCGCGGGACTTCTTGTTCACGTGCGGCGACCGGAGCACCGTGTAGAGCTCGCGGTCGGTGGGCAGAGGAATCGGCCCCACAATCTTCGCACCCGTCTTCTTCGCGGCCATCACAATCTCCTGGGTGGACTTGTCGATCAGGCGATGGTCGAAGGATTTCAGCTTGATCCGGATGCGAAGTTGCGCCATTTTGTTACTCGATGATCTCCGTCACCGCGCCCGCGCCGACGGTGCGGCCGCCTTCGCGGATGGCGAAGCGCTGGGTTTTTTCCATGGCGATCGGCTGGATCAGCTCGATCTCCGAGTTGATGTTGTCACCCGGCATGACCATCTTGACGTCGGGCGGCATGATGACGGTGCCGGTGACGTCGGTGGTGCGGAAATAGAACTGGGGCCGGTATCCCGGGAAAAACGGCGTGTGCCGGCCGCCCTCGTCCTTGGTCAGGACATAAATTTCGGCCTTGAACTTCTTGTGAGGCGTGATACTGCCGGGCTTGGCGATGACCTGCCCGCGCTCGACGCCCTCTTTTTCGATGCCCCGAAGAAGCGCCCCGACGTTGTCGCCGGCTTCGCTGTAGTCGAGGGTCTTGCGGAACATCTCAAGACCCGTGACGACGGTCTTGGTGGTGGCGCGGATCCCGACGAGCTCCACTTCCTCGCCGACCTTGACCTTGCCCCGCTCCACGCGGCCGGTCGCGACGGTGCCGCGGCCGGAAATGGAGAAGACATCCTCGACGGACATGAGGAAGGGTTTATCGATGTCGCGGGTCGGCATCGGGATGTGACTGTCGACGGCGGCCATGAGGTCCAGGATACATTTTATCTTGTCTGCGTCGGCGGCGTTGTTCAGGGCAACGAGCGCCGATCCCTTGATGACGGGGATCTTGTCGCCCTGGAATCCATACTTCGTGAGCAGGTCGCGGACTTCGACTTCGACCAGATCCAGGAGTTCCGGATCATCGACGGCGTCGCACTTGTTGAGGAAGACCACCATGGTCGGCACGCCAACCTGACGGGCGAGCAGGATGTGCTCGCGGGTCTGGGGCATGGGGCCGTCGGCGGCGGAGACGACGAGGATGGCGCCGTCCATCTGGGCCGCGCCGGTGATCATGTTCTTGATGTAGTCGGCGTGGCCGGGACAGTCGACGTGGGCGTAATGACGGTTTTCCGTCGTGTACTCGGCGTGATGCGCGTTGATGGTGACGCCACGCTCTTTTTCCTCGGGCGCGTTGTCGATCTCGTCGTACTTCCGGGCCTGGGCCAGTCCCTTGCCGGCCAGCACATGGGTGATCGCGGCGGTCAGCGTGGTCTTGCCGTGATCGACGTGGCCGATGGTGCCGATATTGACGTGCGGTTTGGTTCGATCAAATTTCTGTTTGGACATCTTGGAAATCCCTCCTCGATTTTGGTGATCGGTTCATCTATGCGCTCTTGCGCAGTCCCACGATTTCCTTGGCGATGTTGCCCGGGACGACCTGGTATTCCTTGAATTCCATGACAAATGTTCCCCGGCCCTGCGTGAGGGACCGGAGGGTGGTGGCGTAGCCGAACATTTCGGAAAGAGGCACCAGGGCGCGGATGATCGAAACATTTCCGCGGGTGGTGTTGGAAACGATCTGGCCGCGGCGGGAACTGAGATTGCCGATGATGTCCCCCATGTGCTGGTCCGGAGTCGTGACCTCCACGTCCATGACCGGCTCCAGAAGCTCCGGATCGGCCGCCAGGACGCCGTCCTTGAAGGCTTTGGAGGCGGCGATGTGAAACGCGATTTCGGATGAGTCAACGTCATGATAGGAGCCGTCGTAAAGCGTGACGCGGACGTCGACCATCGGGAACCCGGCGTAAACGCCGTTGACCATGGCCTCCTTGACGCCTTTTTCCACGGCGGGAATGTATTCCTTCGGGATGGCGCCGCCGACGATGTCGTTGACGAATTCGAAATGAAGTTCCGTATTTCGCGGGAGCGGCTCGATCTTCAGCCACACGTGGCCATACTGGCCGCGGCCGCCGGTCTGACGGATGTATTTGCCCTCCACCGACACGGCTTTGCGGATCGCTTCCTTGTAGGCAACCTGGGGCTTGCCGGAATTTGTCTCGACTTTGAACTCGCGCTTGAGGCGGTCGAGAAGAATTTCGAGATGAAGTTCGCCCATGCCGGAGATGATGGTCTGGCCGGTGTCGTGGTTGACGCCGATGCGGAAGGTCGGATCCTCGTCGGCGAGTTTGTTCAGGGACTCGGAAAGTTTTTCCTGGTCGGCGCGGGTCTTGGGCTCGATCGCGACCGAGATGACTGGATCGGGGAAATTCATCGATTCAAGCCGGATGGGATGGTCCAGATCGCAGAGAGTGTCGCCGGTTTTGGTGGCCTGAAGACCGACCACGGCGCCGATGTCCCCGGCGGAAAGACTCTCCCGCTCCTCGCGCTTGTTGGCATGCATCTGCAGGACCCGGCCGATCCGCTCTTTGCGGTCGTTCCGGGCGTTGATGACGTAACTGCCGCTGTTCAATTTTCCGGAATAGATGCGGACGTACGTGAGCTTCCCGACATACGGGTCGGTGGCAATCTTGAAGGCCAGGGCGGACAGGGGAGATCCGGGGTCCGTCGGGCGCTCCTCCTCCGCCTCGGTCGAGGGGTTGATGCCCTTGACCGAGTCCACGTCGACGGGCGAGGGCAAAAGATCGACGACGGCGTTCAGAAGAGGCTGGACGCCCTTGTTCTTGAAGGAACTTCCGCAGAGGACCGGCACGAACGCGCCCGCGATGGTGCCGCGGCGGATGAGCTCGCGGATTTTTTGCGGGGCGACGGGTTTCCCGTCGAGAAAGGCCGACATGACCTCATCGTCCAGCTCGACGACTTTTTCCATCATTTTTTCGCGGGCGTCCCGGGCGGCGTCCTGAAGATCCGCGGGGATGTCGACGACTTCGAATTTGGCGCCGAGGGTTTCCTCAAGCCACTTGGTATATTTCATTTCGACGAGATCGATGACACCGGTGAATTTGTCCTCGGCGCCGACCGGAAGCTGTATGGGGAGGGGGTTGGATCCGAGTTTCGAGAAAATCTGGCCGACGACGGACTGGAAGTCGGCGCCGACGCGGTCCATTTTGTTGACGAAACAGATCCGCGGGACTTTGTAGCGCGTCGCCTGCCGCCAGACCGTTTCGCTCTGGGGCTCGACTCCGCCGACGCCGCAAAAGACGATGACGGCGCCGTCGAGGACCCGAAGAGACCGCTCGACCTCGACGGTGAAATCGACGTGGCCCGGGGTGTCGATGATGTTGATGCGGTGGTCGCCCCAGAAACAGGTCGTGGCCGCGGACGTGATCGTGATGCCGCGCTCGCGCTCCTGATCCATCCAGTCCATCTCGGTGTTGCCGTCGTGGACCTCGCCGATCTTGTGCGTGCGGCCGGTGTAATACAGGATCCGCTCGGTCGTGGTGGTCTTGCCGGCGTCAATATGCGCGACAATCCCGATGTTGCGGACGCGCTCAAGAGGGACGATAGTCTGGGCGGTTGTTGTTGCCATATTTTTTTACCAGCGATAGTGCGAGAAGGCCTTGTTGGCTTCGGCCATCTTGTGCACGTCTTCCTTCTGTTTGTAGGCGCCGCCGGTCTGGTTGAAAGCGTCGACGAGCTCGCCGCTTAACGCATCCACCATGCCGTGATTGTTCCGTGAGCGGGTGGCGTTGATGAGCCAGCGGATCGCCAGGGACTCCCGGCGGGCCGGCAGGACCTCCACCGGGACCTGGTAGGTCGCGCCGCCCACGCGGCGGGACTTGACCTCGACCTCGGGCTTGATGTTGTCCAGAGCCGTCAGAAACACCTGGATGCCGGGCTTGCCGGCCTTGCCCTCCGCCTTGTCCAGCGCGGCATAGAATACCCGCTCGGCGGTGGACCGGTGGCCGCCGTAGGTCATCGAATTGATGAACCGCGACGCCAGGACATTTCCATATTTTGAATCGGGCGCCGGCAACCGGCGCTTCAAAATCCGCTTCCGCCTTGGCATGTCTCTCTCCTTGTGTTCTTGCGCACCCCGCAAGCGGCGGGGCAAAACAAAATCCGCTCTTTTAGATCAAACCAAAAATAAAGCAACGAGCGGACGGGCGAGTTCTGGGTATTCAATACCCGCCGAACGGCCTACTTCGCTTTAGACCGCTTGGCGCCGTACTTTGACCGCTGCTGTTTTCTTTTGCCCACGCCCTCGCAGTCGAGGGACCCGCGGATGATGTGGTACCGGACACCCGGAAGATCCTTGACGCGGCCGCCGCGAATCATCACCACGGAATGCTCCTGAAGGTTGTGGCCTTCGCCCGGAATATAGGACGTGACCTCAAACCCCGTCGTGAGCCTCACACGGGCGACTTTCCGCAGGGCGGAATTCGGTTTCTTGGGCGTCGTCACATACACACGCGTGCAAACACCCCGCCGCTGGGGCGAACTTTTGAGCGCAGGCGTCGTGTCCTTCGAATGCGCCCGCTCCCGTCCATACCGCACCAGCTGCTGAATCGTGGGCATACGCTCTCCTTGCATACTTCGGGCCCCGGATAGTCGGAGCCAGTCTGACCAAAAGGGGGAGTTTAGTTTCTTTAGAGGGCGGCTGTCAAGCCGGTATGGAAGAATTTTTAGAGTATCGGAGTATCGGAGTATCGGAGTATCGGTGAAAAACAGAAGCCGAGGGCTCTCCGATACGCCGATACTCCGACACTCCGATACATCCGCATGGCTTAGAGGCGAGAGAGCTGCTGGTTGAGGGAGGCGCCCTGGGAGTTCAGGATTGCCATGGCGGATTCCATGGAAGTAAACCGCCGCCGGAGGCTGGCTTCGATCCGCTCCAGGCGGGCGTCCTCGCGGGCGATGCGGTCGTCGATGTCCTCGATGCGGTCGTCGAGGTTCTCCTCCTTGATGTCGATGATGCCCTTGCTCTTGGTCAGGGAGTTGATGTAGCTGGAGATGTCGAATCCGATGCCGGCGTTTTTTGTGGAACCGCTGGTGATGCTGCCAAAGAGCGCCTCGACGGCGAGTGGGTTGGCGGAAATGGCGGCGTTCAATGCCGTGTCGTCGATGATGAGCTTGCCGGCGTCCTCGGTGTTGAATTTGCCGAGGGTGATGCCAATCTGCGACAGAATCTCATGCGTGTCAACCAGGTTCGGCTGGGGCTGGATGAGAAGCTTCTTGAGGCGCGCGTCGACACTCCGGACGGTGCTGTCGCCAAAGAGCGGCCCCGCCGTGAGGGTCTCCGGATCGAAGCTGGCATTTTCCTTGAGAAAGTCGATGACGCCGTTATAGGAATTGACGAAATTGGTCACGGACGTCGCGACACTGGATGTGTCGGTGGTGACGGTGACGGTGGCGGAGGCGTCGGTGGCTTCCACCACGCCGTCGGCGTCGCCCTGCTTGTTGAGGT
This sequence comes from bacterium, assembly GCA_016202645.1. Lineage (GTDB taxonomy): Bacteria > Lindowbacteria > 2-12-FULL-62-27 > 2-12-FULL-62-27 > 2-12-FULL-62-27 > JACQOF01. The sequence goes on along the minus strand of JACQOF010000057.1, from coordinate 1,757 downwards.
TCAAGGTGACGCCGTTAAAGGTGTATGTGTTTTTGTCGGACTGAATGGAATTGCCGTTGATCGAAAAGAGCGCGGTGGACCCCAGGGTCGTCGCCGCGGTGAGTTTCAGGCCCGTCCGCACCCCGCCGGCGCCGTTGGAATCCGTGACGGTGATGGTCTCGGGACCCTCGGTCGTGCGCGAGAGGACCACGCGGTCGAGAGTCTGGTCGTAGAAGGCGGTGACGCCGGTGGTGGCCTGCTGGTTGTTGATTTTCTGGATGAGGCCGGAGAGCGTGTCGGTTGCGACGGCGTAGGCGATGCCCACGCCGTTGATGGTCAGGGTGCCGTTCGTCGTGATGGCGGTGTCGGTGTTGAGCGCGGTCAAGACGGCGGCCGCGTTGAGGCCGGTCTCGGTGCCGGTCGCCGCATCCTCGTCGATGTTGACGGCGTCCCAGAAACTGTCCGCGCCGCTGTCGTCCAGGTCGATGGTGTTCGCGGCGGCCGCGTTTTTGCGCTCGACGTTGAACCGGTCGGTAACCGAATCGTACCAGATGTTGATGCCGGCGGCGTCGGCGTTGACTTCGTTGATGAAGGCCTGGACCGAAGCGTAGGTCGAGAGCGCGGCGGAGTTGTAGGTGTCGGCGCCGCCGTTGGTGGTGATCGTGACGGTCGTTGCCGTGTCGAGGGTCGATGCGAATCCCGCGTTGGCAAACGTCTGGGTCAGGTCGATGGGCGATGTCCCCGGCGAAACCGACGCCGTACTTCGCTTGCCCTGGCTCAGATTGATTTTCGCGGCGCTGGTGTTCGTCGACTGCGTCGCCAGCCGGTCGATCAAAATGGCGTAGGTTCCGGGCGCGGCGCCGTCCGAGGCGGTGGCCGACACGACCGTCGTGTCGTTCGACGAAGCACTCCGCTTTTGGAACGTACTGCTGAGAAGCATGTTGTCGGCTTCGGCCTTAAAGGTGAGAAGCTGGCTGTTGAAATTTCCAACCAGGTCCTTCATGTCCTGGATTTTCTGCTTGTCCTCTTCAAACTTGGTCCGGCGGCGGGCGTCGATTTCCACCAACTGGCTGATGATGGAGTCCGTATCCAGACCTGAAATGATCCCGCTGACTTGAATCGCCATGACAATCCACTCTCCCTGTCCGTCACCTCACCCCGGCCCTCCTGGCGGGGCCCCGGGCCGTATACACCCGCCCGGGCCTCTACCCCCCTTTTCGGCACAACCCAGGGGCGCCTTTAGCCCCTTGCCTCGGTCGGGACGGGTGCGCCTCTCCATATATATATAGGCAGGGAGAAAGGGAGATAGGGAGATAGGCGGGATCTCAAGAAATGCAATTAAACTGCTTTATACCCCGCCTATCTCCCTCTCTCCCTTTCTCCCTCTAAATCTTGTGCAGAGTCAGGACCTGGGTCGGTTCCAGCTTCTTCCGGCCGGGCAGAAACGTCAATTCGAGGCAGAACAGGAAGGCGGCGACCTGACCGCCGAGTTTGGCGACCAATTGGGCGATGGCGGCGGATGTGCCGCCGGTGGCGAGGAGATCGTCCAGAATCAGAACCCGCTCGCCCTTCCGGATCGCGTCCTCGTGCATTTCCACGGTGTCGGCGCCGTACTCGAGTTCGTAGGACACCGACACGGTCTTGTAGGGCAGTTTCTTCTTCTTGCGGACCGGAACAAATCCCGCGCCGATCCGGAGGGCCAGGGGCATGCCCAGATTCTGGTAGCGCTTGGCGACGGAGATCACTAGCCGGAGATTCGACAACACCATTTTTTCCTT
>JACQOF010000056.1 GCA_016202645.1 bacterium | reverse complement strand
GCCGTCACCAAGCTTTCTAACCTGCATTTCGTCGCCACTCAAAAGGCCGCCGAGCGGGTCATCCGGATGGGAGAAGCTCCGAACACGGTGTTCATCACGGGGTGCCCCTCGATCGACCTGGCCGCTTCCGTCCTGGAAAATCCCGCCCTGAACTTCGATCCCATCGAGAAATACGGCGGCGTTGGCCCGCGGCTGGACATCTCCAATGGCTACCTCGTCGTGATGCAGCACCCTGTCACCACCGAATATCAAAAGGCTCGGAAGCACGTCACAGAGACGTTGTATGCCATCCAGGACCTGGGTCTGCCGACGCTCTGGTTCTGGCCCAACCCGGACGCGGGATCCGATAGCACATCCAAAGGGATCCGTGCCTTCCGCGAGAACGAGCCTGTTCGGAACATTCACTTCTTCAAGAACATGGCGCCCGAGGACTTCCTGCGCTTGATCTACAACAGCCGTTGTCTGGTGGGCAACTCGAGCGTGGCAATCCGCGAGTGCTCCTTCCTTGGAATACCAGCCGTCAATGTTGGCACGCGGCAGGTCGGACGGGAACGCGGGCGGAACGTGATTGACGTGGACTATGACCGGCATAGCCTTGCGAAGGCCGTCCGGTCCCATCTGGAGAATAACCGACTGCCCCCCGAAACGCTGTATGGCGACGGGAGGGCCGGCCGCCGGATTGCCGAGCTCCTTGCGACCCTGGAATTGAAAGTTGAGAAGCGCCTTGCCTACTGAAGAGAAGACCATGCGAATCTTGGCCGTCATTCCGGCGCGGGGCGGGTCGAAAGGGATCCCGCGAAAGAATATCCGTCTCGTGGCGGGAAGGCCGTTGATCGCCTACAGCGTTGAGGCGGCCAAAGGGAGCCGCGTGTTGACAAACTTCGTGGTCTCGACCGATGACGCGGAGATTGCAGGTGTGGCCGGGGAGTTGGGAGCGCCGGTGGTAATGCGTCAAGCGCACCTCGCCGCGGACGATACGCCCATGTTGCCGGTCGTGGAGCATGCGCTTGCGACGCTGGAGCCCAGGACGGGACGGTATGAGTATGTGGCGGTCCTTCAACCGACTGCGCCCCAGCGCACCGCCGGCGACATCGATGCCGCCTTGACTCTCCTCGTTGAAAGCGGCGCGGATTCGGTTGTCAGCGTTTACCGGGTGCATGACCATCACCCGGCACGCATGTACCGGCTGCTTGAAGGACGGCTGGTGCCCTACGAGTCGGAGCCATCGGACCGCCTGCGACAGGGGCTCTCAGAAGTGTATCACCGGAATGGCGCGATCTATGCCTGTCGGCGGGCACTGATCGAAGAGAAGAGGACGCTGATCGGTTCGGATACCCGTCCCTATATCATGCCTCGTGACCGATCCATCAACATTGACGACGAACTCGATCTGGCAGTTGCCGACCTCCTGCTTCGACAGGTAATGGCCGCGTCTGAGTCGAGGAGGCTATGATTCGCATCCTCAACGCGGAGCCGGACAACTACAGCCCTGAGGCACGCCAGATTCTGACGTCCATAGGTCAGCTCGTAGAAAAGCGTCTGTCACAGACCGAGCTGCTTCAGTCAGTTTCAGAATTCGATGTGCTCATCGTGCGGCTAGGATTGGCCGTGAATGGTGAGGTGATCAAGGGTGGGCATCGGCTCCGCGCGATTGTCACAGCCACGACAGGGGTGGATCACATTGACGTGGACTTCGCGCAGGGCAGGGGAATCGCCGTGCTCAGCCTGAAAGGAGAGAAAGAGTTCTTGCGGACCGTCCCTGCCACGGCGGAACACACGTGGGCGCTGCTCCTGGCGCTGGTGCGGAATCTTCCCCAGGCCGTTGAATCGGTGCGGGCTGGCGACTGGGATCGCGACGCTTTTCGGGGCCGTGACCTGGAGGGCAAGAGACTGGGTATCCTGGGGCTGGGACGTGTCGGTGCGAAGGTGGCGCGCTACGGTCTGGCATTCTCAATGCGCGTGGCAGCTTTTGATGCGCACCGCGACCAGGACTGGCCAGGGGACATCCAGCGCTGCTCGACATTGGATGAGTTGCTGCGGCGTTCGGATGTCCTGTCGTTACACGTGCCCCTGAACGCCGAGACGCATCACCTGATTGGTGAACGGGAGCTGGCCCTGTTGCCGCAAGGGGCGGTGTTGATCAATACGGCACGGGGGAGCGTCCTTGATGAGATGGCGCTGGTCAAG
>JACQOF010000052.1 GCA_016202645.1 bacterium | reverse complement strand
GTGCATCATCACGGCCTCGTCCATCTCGTCGCCGGCGACGTCGATGGACTTGGAGACCACCAGGCCCCCCAGGGAGATCACGGCCGCCGCGGTCGTGCCGCCGCCGATGTCGACGATCATGGTCCCGGAAGGTTCCTGCACCGGTACGTTCGCCCCGATCGCCGCGGCGAGAGGCTCCTCGATCGTCAGCGCCTCCCGCGCGCCCGCCGCAAGCGCCGACTCGGTCACGGCGCGCTTCTCGACTTCCGTGATGCCCGACGGCACCCCGATTACGATCCGAGGCGCCACAAAGGCGGCGCGGCGGTTGTGGACTTTCGTGATGAAATGCCGGATCATCTTTTCCGCCACGTCGAAATTCGCGATTACACCGTCCTTGAGAGGCCGGATCGACTGGATGTGCGCGGGCGTCCGCCCCACCATCCGCTTCGCCTCCGCGCCGACAGCCTTTATCTCGCCGGTCTCGGTGTCAAGCGCCACCACGGACGGTTCCCGAAGCACGATGCCCTGGCCCTTGACGTAGACCAGCGTGTTGGCCGTTCCGAGGTCGATGCCCATGTCGCTTGAAAGAAATCCCAGCAGCGTATTGATCAGTTTCATTTCCGTCTGTCCCCCTTGCGATTTATTTGTTCCAACACGTGCGCCGCCTCCACGTCGCCCGGGTTGGTTGAAAGAATCCGTTCGACCTGGGATTTCGCGCCCGACAGATTTCCCAGGGCATACTCGATGTCGGCAATCGACAGCGATGCGGCACGGGTCGCCGCGGCGTTCGCGTTCCTCGCCTGGATGCGCCTCAGCCGCGCCAGCGCCGATGAGGTGTCCCCTAGCACCCGTTCCGCCAGGGCCAGATTGACCGATACCACCGATTCGTCCGGTTTCGTCTCCGTCACCTTCAGATATTCCCGACGGGCGCCGGCCGCGTCCCCCATGTACAAAAGCGCGTTGCCCAATGCCACCCGGTCCGACTCGCGCTCACGCCGTTCCAAGGCGCGGGTCAGATACCGTTTCGCGGCGTCCGCGTAGGACTCGGACAGCATCAAGTACATCCGGCCAAGCCGCCCTGCGTCGTCCGCCGTCAGAGACTCCGGATCGAGCGCTTCGGCCTTTCGAAACAACCCGATCGCCACGGCGAGCCGCCGGGCTTGGCCCTCCGGCGCCTTCATTATCTCTTCGGCAATTTCCCGCGTAATCTTCACGACCACAGCGGCTGACGGCCCGGCCAAAGCCGCCTCAAGACGCTCGTCCAAATGCGCGCCGCGGGGGGCATCCGAATAAACTTGCGTCGCCGAAAACAGGACCACGAGAACCAGACACGCGCGGGCAGACTCACCCATCTTGTTCATCCATCCTTTTTCTACCATCTTCGGACCTTTTCGCAAATCCATTTGTTTGGTACCGTCGGCCTGATGTTTCAAGCAGGCGCGGGTCAGAGTTTGAGAACCGACGGCGGGGGTGCTATTCATGAGGCGATCGAGGAAGCCCGCCGCGGCTTGGGTAACTCGCATGCCACTGCCGCGTTTGTCTTCGCCACCTCCCACCACCTCGCCGCGCTTCCCGGAATGGCTCAGACAATCCAGAGACAAGTCCAACCCCGCGCGGTCTTCGGCGCTACCGGAACCGGCGTCATCGGCCCGCGCGGCGAGATTGAACGGGTACCCGGCGTGTCGGTCCTGCTCCTGTCTTCAGACCGGGCGGCGGCCTCAGCCGCGATCATTCCCCAACCGGAATCCTTCGATTCGGTCGACCACCTCCAGGTCGAACTCCCCAGTCTCCACCGGGAGTCCGGACTGCTCATGCTCGCCGTCAATCCCCGGAACCTTCACCCAGGCTTCATCCAGAGACTCGCCGAACGGCTCCCCGAAACCCCCGTCATCGGCGGCGCCGCCGGATGGTGCACCGCCGATCAAGTCTCTGGCGTCATCGCCGATTCGGATGTTTCCTCCGGAGGCTGCGCGGCCCTGCATCTGTCCGGGTGCGTCGAGCCGGTCATCGGCGTGGCCCACTCGATCGTGCCGGACACGAAGCCTCTGCCCATCACTGAATCCGCCGGAAACGCGATCGTGTCGATCGCGGCCAAACCCGCCGCTGATGTCTTCGTGTCGTACGTCCAGGCCGTCCGAGATCAGACCGCCGGCAAGCCCACTCAAGACCTGTTCTGCCTCCTCGGGGAGCGCGCCGAGGATTTTACGGCCGGGCGATACAGGGTCAGAAATATCCTTGCCGTCGAACCCGCAACGAAAAACCTCGTCATCGGAGAACCGGTCGAGCCTGGCGGTTTGATCTGCTTTGGTCTCAGGAGCGCGGCCAAATCCCGGCGGAGTTTCCGCGATACTCTGGAAAAAATGAGCCGCGACCTCACGGCCCGCATTCCCCGCGCCGCTGTCCTCTTCAATTGCTGCGCACGGGGCCGCGCGCTCCACTCCAAACCGCACGTTGACCTCGACGCCTTCCGCGAATTTTTTCCGGATCTGCCCATCGCCGGCTTCTTCGGCTTCTCCGAAATCGGGCCTGTCTTCCGGGACGGCAAGAAATACAGCTCCGCCATCCTCGCCCACACCGCCGTCCTCGCCATTCTCACAGAACCACTTGAAATGCTCGGCACAACCTGAATGTAACTGCGTGACTGGGAATTTCTTGGGGGAAAAAACGCGAAAAATGAAAAAAAGACTTGCGTGGATAAGCCCATGCTGGTATATGGGCATGTCATCGTAAGTTCTTAATAATCAGTGTGTAAAATATGTGGATGAGTCGGTGGATAAGTTCTGAAAAATTGCCTGGAATTGGTGGAATAGATTGTGGACATGATTGTTGATACTGTGGAAAACGATGGTGGTTGACCATATTAGAGGGGGGTTTCATGCCTGCGCAAGTTCTTGACGAGTCAAAGCTATGGGCGAATTTACAAAATCTTCTGCCTACCCATTTGTTTGAAAGCTGGCTGAAGGGTGTGCGGATTCGGAAAATCGCCGGGCCGGATGCGGAAGAACGATACGTTTTGGAAGTTCCCAACGCCATTTATCGGAAACGTCTTGCCGAGTACATGCCCAAAATTTCCGACGCCATCCGGCAGATATCCGGCGGTAACGCCACCCTGGACATTCGCGTCACCAAAATGCCCGCGGAGCAGGACAAGCCGGACGAGCGCCCCGGCGCCGCGGAACATCAGACCGAAAACCTCGAATTCGGATTCTCCACGTCCAATCTCGACCCCAAGTACACATTCGAGCGATTCGTCGTCGGCAGCAGCAACCGATTCGCTCACGCCGCCGCCGTCGCCGTCGCCGAATCTCCCGGCGTGATCTACAACCCCCTCTTTTTATATGGAGGGGTCGGGCTTGGCAAAACACATCTCATGCACGCGATCGGTCATTTCATCAAACGCAAATCCCCGCAGGCCGTCGTCATGTATCTGTCCTCCGAACAGTTCACCAACGAATTCATCTCCGCCATCCGCAACCGCAGCACCGCCGCGTTCCGGTACAAACACCGGAACGTCGACATCCTCCTCCTCGACGACGTGCAGTTTTTCTCCCACAAGGAGGAAACCCAGGTCGAGCTGTTTCACACCTTCAATGAACTTCACAGCGCCCGCAAACATATTGTCCTTTCCTCCGACCGCCCTCCCAAGGACATCCAGGCCATCGAGGAACGCCTGCGGAACCGGTTCGAGTGGGGCCTCACGGTCGACATCCAGCCGCCCGATTACGAAACCCGCATCGCCATTCTCGAGGAAAAGGCCCAGCGGGAAAAACTCAACGTCCGGCGGGACATCATCGAGTTTATCGCCGAAAACGTGAGAACGAACATCCGGGAACTTGAAGGCTGTCTCATCCGGGTATCGGCCTACAGCAGCATCATGAAACAGGAAATGACCCTGGACCTCGCGCGGGAATTTCTCCGGGACGCCGTCACCCGCCGCCGGAGCATCCTGACACCCGACGGGATCACCGAACGGGTCGCGGGCTATTTCAAGATCCCGGTGGTCGACATCAAGTCCAAACGCCGGACCCAGGACATCGCCGCGCCACGGATGATCGCGATGTATCTCATTCGTAAATTTACAGACCATTCCCTGGAATCGATCGGCAACAGTTTCGGCGGCCGGGACCACACCACGGTCATGCACGCGATCGAGAAGATCGAACACGAGTCGAGACAGAACCCTTCGACCATGAAAACCCTGGACGATTTGATGAAAGAACTCGGTGTGGTCTGATGGCGGCTAACTCCGTGACAACCGGTGCGAACTTGTCCCAAGTGGCGGTGGACTCCCGGTGGATCGTGGATAGGCGGGAAAACCGTTCACACATTCCGAAATCCAGAATGCCATGGCCGACGCGGAATTATCCGGTTGACCACAAATCCACCGCCCCTACTACTACTGGTTTTTGTTTTATTCTAAACCCAGTAGTATTGAAGGAGTCACTCTCATGAAAGCTCAATTCAGAAAGGACGCCCTCGCTCAAGCCCTCCAGAAAGTCCGCGGCGCCGTGGACGAGCAGACCCCCCTGCCCATCCTTACAAACGTACTTCTAGAGGCCAAGGACGGCAAAAGTCATCTGACCGGAACCAACCTCGAACTTCGCATAACCGTGGCCCTCGCCGGATCTGTGGCCGACAAAGGTGACATTGCCGTCCCGGCAAAAACGATCGGGGACATGGTCAGCCGGCTGGCCGACCCCGAAAGTTCCCTCATGCTCACGGGTGACGCCCAGAAGGGCCAAGTCCACGTGACGGCGGTTGGCAAACAGAAATTCTCCGCCAATCTTCCGGCCCTGTCCCGGGACGATTTTCCGAAATCGGCCAAACTTGAGGGCGAAGTCAAACTTTCCGTTCCCGCCAAGGCGCTTCTTTCCGGGATCCGACGGGCGGCGGTCGCCGCCGCGGTTGAGGACAGCCGACGGTACTTGACGGGCGTGCTTTTCGACCTCGAAGGATCAGATCTGAAACTCGTGGCGACAGACAGCCACCGGCTGGCTTTTGTGAAAATTCCCGTCGAGGGCAAGTTTCAGAAACGGGAATTTCTCGTGCCGATCCGCGCCGCACTCGAAATCATCCGGTGCCTGCCAGATACCGACAGCCCCGTGGCCGTGACATTTTCGGAACGGGTGGCCCTTTTTTCCGCTGAAGGCATCACGCTCCAGACCCAGCTGATCGCGGAAAAGTTTCCCAATTATTCCCAGGTGATTCCAAAGGAATTCGAAATAGATTTCAAGGCTGACGTGACTCAGTTCACCCAGGCCCTGCGGCTGGTCTCGATTTTCACGGACAACCAGAACCCCAGAGTGAACATCAAACTCGAGGGCGGCGGCAGCGCCATGAAACTCTCGGCGGTCTCCCAGGACCGCGGCAGCGGTGACGCCACCGTCGACGTGACGTACAACGGCAGCCCCCTCGAACTGGCCTTCAACGCCCAGTACTGCATGGACGCCCTGTCCCAGATCGAGACCCCGGAAGTCCAGGTGCGGATCATCACTCCAAAAAATCCGTGCGTCTTCCGAAGCCCGGACGATCAATCGCATCTGCACGTCATCATGCCTATGCGAATCTGAGGTGAGGTGTAACTATTCACTCTTGTTGTCATTCCCGCGAAGGCGGGAATCCGGTCTGCTTTGAGTTTTAACAAACTTTTCCTGGAAAACTTTCGGCGCTTCAGCGCCGCGGAGTTCTCTTTCGCCGAAACCGGCATCACCCTCATCAGCGGCCAGAACGGCGCGGGTAAATCCACCCTCCTCGAAGGCGTTCACATGCTCTGCATGGGCAGATCGAGCCGCGATGTGCGTCTGCCGGCCTTGGTCTGCCAAACCGCGGCCAGTGGGCCTGCGGCGTATTTTCGGATCGAAGGCGTTCAAGAAGACGGAACAGTCCGGAGCGTGGCGTACCTGTCCGGACAGGGAAGTCCAGCCCCCAATGCTCCAGAATCGGGAAATCCCAGGACGGGATTTCCCCCAGTCCGCATTGGGGGTGGACCCATCCTCTTCAAGGAAGGCGGCCGGGCCTGCCGGCGGACGGACTGGATCGGCCGCCCGGCGGTCGTGCAGTTTTGCCCGGAGGAAATGAATCTCATCACCGGAGGCCCCGAAAATCGGCGGCGCTTCATGGACCGCATCCTCTCCCAGGAAAATCCGGAATATCTCTTTCGGCTCCGCCGTTACATCCGCACCCTGGAGGAACGCAACGCCCTCTTGAAAAATCTGTTGCCGGCGTCGCCCGAGGCCCTGCTCGCCGTTGACGAGACCCTGGCTCAGGACGCGGACCCGCTCGTCACCGACCGCCGGAAATTCACTGATGCCATTCGCGCGGACCTTCCGGACAAACTCGCCATTCTGGGCGCGCCGCACCTCGCATCCAGAATCCGCCCGGAACCGGTTGAGACGTCCAAAAATGACCTCCTCTCAGCTCTGATCGCCGCGCGGTCCCAGGACTTCGCCGCTCGCCACACCACCGTCGGCCCCCACCGGGACGACCTGAAATTCATGGATGGAAATCTTCCGGCCGCGTCAACGCTCTCCCAGGGAGAAACACGGATCTTGACGGTGGCCTTGAAACTCCTGGAAGTCGATCGGCTCACCCGCCCTGTCCTTCTCTTTGACGACCTCTTCTCGGAACTGGACGACACCCGCCGCGATGCCGTGTCCAACTTTCTCCTCGAATACCCCGGCCAGGTCCTCATGACCACCTGCCTGCCGCCCCATCCGGATCTTGCCGCGCACTTGAAACAGTCGATCGAAATAGGGGACACTGAGTCAATTCTCGTCACCCCCGCGAAAGCGGGGATCCAACAGGAATTCTAAACGAAATACTTCCTGCTTCGGCGCGTCCCCGTTTTTTGGACGGACTTGCTTTCGAGGAGCGGGGTGAGCGCCTTGTACAATCCTTGGCGGCTGATCCGGAGTGCCTGGGTCATCCGGGCGATACTTGCCGGGCCATCGAACGACAGAAGCCGAAGCAATTTCTGTTGTGTCTCGGACAATTGAGACGTGGTCACCTCAGATGCCGCCAACGCTTGGAGGCGCTTCTCGGCCCGCTCCAATCCGTCAGCGGTAACATCTGCGATATACTCAATCCAATCCCCAAGACCATCCGGCGTTCGCGCATTGTCCAACTGCGAGTAGTAGAGACTCCGTTTTTCCAGCAGAATATCGTCAACGGTGAAAATATGCAGGGAGTCGTGCCCGCGCCGGTACAACTCCCACGACGCCAATGCCCGCGCGGTCCTGCCGTTGCCGTCCCGAAACGGATGGATCGTGGCCATCTGAAGATGCGCCAAAGCGGAGGTGATGACAGGATGATATTCCTGCCAGTCGCGGTTCAGTAATTGCAGAAATGTTCTCATAAAGATCGGCACAGATCGGCCTGCCGGAGGGACATGATTCCCCACATAAACCTGTACCTGTCTGTAGGCCCCGACAGGCCCGTCATCGACCGCTCCCTCGCCGATGATCCGATGGAGCGACAAGACGTCCTTTTCGGGAATGGATTTTGCGCTTTTCTTCCGCCGAATCCACTCGACGGCGCTCAGATAATTCTTCACCATTTGGACATGAACCTTCGGTTTGGGGGGAGTCTTGCCGGCGGCCACCATACGAACCTCCTGGGGCGTCAATGTACTGCCCTCGATGGTCGTCGATGCGTATGCCATGACAATCGCCGCCTCTTTTTGAAGACGGGGGACAAAGACACCCTTCTCGGACGCGGCGGCAATCCGGCCCCGGATGTAGTCAATCTCCGACAGCACCCGGGTCACTCTCGGCCGTATGTCCACCCTGGATGGGATTTGATGTATGTCAACCATATGTAAACTATAAGTCAACCCGCGCGGAAAGTCAAATCAGCATCGGCGGTCTCATGGATTCAGGGTCTTGCGCCATTCACTAACCCATTACCAATCAATCTGTTAAATATATATTGACGGGGCCGTAAAACATGATAGACTGCTTCTTTACCAATCGAGGGGGAAGAGGCGAATAGCAGCGGAGATATGTCTAAAACACAAAAAATGAAAAAACCGGCCGAAGCCAAGTCTTCAAAAAAGCCGGCTTCGGAGAAGGAGCCTGTCCAGACTTCGAAGGAAAAAGATTCCGAGAGCTACGACGCAGGGAGCATCCAGGTCCTGGAGGGTCTCGAGGCGGTCCGCCGCCGGCCAGCGATGTTCATCGGCACCACCAGCTCGCGGGGTCTTCACCATCTGGTCAACGAAGTCGTCGACAACAGCGTCGACGAGGCGATGGCCGGGCATTGCAAGAACATTACGATCTCCGTCACCAAGGACCATGTGGTTGAAGTCACCGACGATGGACGCGGGATACCTGTCGAAAAACACAAAAAATTCAAAGGCAAAAGCGCTCTTGAGGTCGTGCTGACGGTTCTTCACGCCGGAGGAAAATTTGACAAGCAGAGCTACAAAGTTTCCGGAGGCCTCCACGGCGTCGGAGTATCGGTGGTGAATGCCCTCTCCGAGTGGCTCGAGGTCGAGATCAAGCGCGACGGGAAACTCTATACTCAGAAATACAAACGCGGCAAACCCACGGGAGACGTCCAGACCAAGGGCAGCCTTCCAAAAGGCCGGGAAAAAGAGACCGGCACGACCGTCCGGTTTCTGGCCGACTCGGAAATATTCAACGAAATCGAGTACAAGGTCGACATCCTCAAGGCCCGGATCAAGGAACTGGCGTACTTGAACGCCGGACTCACGTTTACGTTGAGCCACGAGAAGGACAAATACAATGAAACATTCAAGTTCGACGGGGGTCTGGCCCAGTTCGTCAAAGACGGCACGGCGAACAAGAGCCCCCTGCACTCGAAGCCCATCGTTTTCTCCAAGGAGAAGGGCGGCTATAAAGTCGAAGGGGCCATCATGTATACCGACACCTACGTGGAGACGCTTTTTTCATTCACGAACAACATCAACACCCACGAAGGCGGGACGCACCTGACCGGCATGAAAGGCGCGATCACCCGCGTCATCAACGACTATGCGCGGAAGAACGACCTTCTCAAGGAAAAAGATGAGCCGCTTGAGGGAGACGACACCCGCGAGGGCGCCTACGGGGTCGTGCACGTGTTCGTGCCGGAACCCCAGTTCGAAGGCCAGACCAAGACCAAGCTCGGCAACAGCGACGTGAAGGGCGTGGTCGAAGCGGTCTGCGCCGAGGCTCTGGCGTCTTTCTTCGAGGAAAACCCGCCGATCGCCCGCAAGATCTGCGCGAAGGGCATTCAGGCGGCGCAGGCGCGGATCGCGGCCAAAAAGGCCAAGGAACTTACGCGCAGAAAAAACGCGCTCGATATATCGACCCTTCCCGGTAAACTCTCCGACTGCTCCATCGACGATCCCAAACTCTGCGAAATCTTTCTCGTCGAGGGCGACTCCGCCGGCGGATCGGCCAAACAGGGCCGCGACCGGCAGTTCCAGGCGATCCTGCCGCTTCGGGGAAAAATCCTGAACGTCGAAAAGGCCCGGATCGACAAGATACTTTCGAACGAGGAAATCCGCACCATCGTCACGGCACTCGGGGCGGGCGTCGGATCCGAAAAAGAGGGCAAGAACGGGGATGACACGGGCGGCATGAACCTCGAGAAACTCCGATACCACCGCGTCATCCTCATGACCGACGCCGACGTCGACGGCGCCCACATCCGGACGCTCCTGCTCACCCTCTTTTACCGATATATGCGCCCCCTCGTCGAAAACGGTCATATTTTCATCGCCCAGCCGCCGCTCTTTGCGGTCAAGTATGACGGCAAGGTCGAATACGCCTATGACGACGCCGAGCTGGAAAAAATCAAGAAACGCCTCAAGGAAAAATCGCTGTACATCCAGCGGTACAAGGGTCTTGGCGAGATGAACCCCGGCCAGCTCTGGGAAACCACCATGGACCCTACCCGCCGGGTGCTCCTGCAGGTCAAACTGGAGGACGAAGTCGAAGCGGACGAGATTGTGACGATTTTGATGGGAAACGAAGTCGAGCCACGCCGGATTTTCATCCAGGAAAATTCCAAGGAAGTTACAAACCTTGATGTTTAGATTGCGGATTGCGCATTTCGGATTGCGGATTTTAAATCCGAAATTTGAAATCCACAATCCGCAATCCCATGGCCATGCCCGCTGACGTCGTCCAACAGCGCGTCGAGGAGGCCTACCTCGAAGACCAGCTGAAGACCTCCTACATCAACTACGCCATGAGCGTCATCGTCGGGCGGGCCCTGCCGGACGTGCGGGACGGATTTAAGCCTGTCCACCGGCGCATCCTCTACGCCATGTACCACGACCTTGCGCTTCACCACAACAAACGCTATTCAAAATGCGCCGGCGTCGTCGGCGAGGTTTTGAAACGCTACCACCCCCACGGCGACACCGCGGTCTACGACACCC
>JACQOF010000053.1 GCA_016202645.1 bacterium | reverse complement strand
GCGTTCCGTCCAAGGCTCTCATTCGGGCCGCGCGCGCCGCGGCGGATGCCCGGAGCGCAGGCGCGTTCGGCGTTCGCACGGGTGACGTGACCGTCGATTTTCCGGCGGTCATGGAACGTATGCGCCGCCTGCGCGCCCACATCGGCCCGAACGACTCGGCCGCGCGTTTCAAAAAACTTGGCGTGGACGTTTTTCTCGGCGCCGGAAAGTTCACCGGCCCCGACACGGTTCAGGTGGGCGATCAAACACTTCGTTTCAAGAAAGCCGTCATCGCCACCGGCGCCCGCGCGTCGGCGCCGCCCATCCCGGGATTGAATGAAGTTCCCTACCAGACAAACGAAACACTTTTCTCGCTGACCGACCTGCCGAAACGATTCGGCGTCATCGGCGCCGGACCGATCGGGTGCGAGATGGCCCAGAGTTTCGCGCGTTTCGGCTCGGAGGTGTATCTGGTGGAAGCGCTGCACGGCGTCCTGCCGCGCGAAGATCGGGATGGCGCCGGCATTGTGGAGGCCAAACTGGCGCGGGATGGGGTCAAGTTGCTCTGTTGCGGTAAAGGCCTGAAACTCTCAAAAACGGAAGGCGGGGTTCGGATGCAAGTCGAGTCTCACGGCACAAACTACGACGTGACGGTCGACCAGCTTCTTGTGGCCGTCGGCCGCGCGCCAAATGTTGAAGGGATGGGACTAGATCGTGTCGGCGTAGAATTTGGCAAAAAGGGCGTGAAAGTGAACGATCGGCTTCAAACAACCAATCCCCGCATCTTCGCCTGCGGCGATATTTGCTCGCCCTATCAGTTCACCCACGCGGCGGATTTCATGGCGCGAATCGTGATCCAAAACGCCCTGTTCCTCGGCCGCGCCCGCGCAAGCGCGCTCTTGATTCCGTGGTGCACGTACACCGACCCCGAACTCGCCCATGTGGGCCTCTCCGAAGCGGATGCAAAAAGCGGAAACATGTCCATCCGGACATTCATACAGGAACTCAAAGACGTGGACCGCGCGCTCCTGGACGGCGAAGCCGAAGGCTTGGTCAAAGTGCACGTGGAGTCCGGCCGTGACCGCATCCTTGGCGCGACCATCGTCGCCGGCCACGCGGGCGAGATGATCAACGAACTGACGCACGCCATGATTGCCGGCACGGGCCTTGCGACTGTCGCCAAAACCATCCATCCCTACCCGACCCAGGCCGAAGCGATTCGGCGCACGGGCGACGCCTACAATCGCTCCCGCCTAACGCTGGCGGTAAAGCGGTTGATGAAGTTGTGGTTGAACTTCACCCTTTAGAAATTCCCCCACTCGGCCCCACTCCCACGCGTGGAGCGCTTGCGTCATGTCCACGGCGCAAGATACACCAGCCGGACAAAGGTGGTGGTGTCTGATGGAAACGAAACAGCGCGGTTCCGCTCATGAGTTCCCTCCTGAATGGAAGACCGGCGTTTATGAAGCGATCTTCAGCCGGCGCGACATCCGCGCGCAGTTTCAGCCTGATCCGATCCCCGCGGACGTTCTGGCCCGCATTCTGGCCGCGGCTCACCATGCGCCGTCGGTGGGGTTCATGCAGCCGTGGGATTTCATTTTGATCCGCGACAGTCAGGTGCGGGCCCGCGTCAAGGAGTCGTTCAAGCGGGCCAACGAGGAGGCGGCGGAGCAATTTGACGAGTCCAAACGCGGGACGTATCGCGGATTCAAGCTGGAGGGGATCATGGAGTCGGCGCTGAACCTCTGCGTCACCTGCGACCGCAGCCGGTTCGGCCCGGTGGTGATCGGCCGGACCAGCCAGCCGGTCATGGACTTGTACAGTTCGGTCTGCGCCGTGCAGAACTTGTGGCTGGCGGCCCGCGCCGAGGGAGTGGGAGTTGGGTGGGTCAGCATCATCAGCGCGGCCGATCTGAAAAAAATTCTTGGTTTACCGCCGGAAGTGGTACCGGTGGCGTATCTGTGCCTGGGATATGTCACCGAATTTCCCCCGCAACCGGAACTCGAGACCGCCGGCTGGCTGCCCCGTCTGCAGTCCGCGGAAGTGATCCATCTGGACACATGGGGCGCCAAGCTCACACCAAACGGGTGGGCCGAACTCGAATCCGCCCTGGTCCGTGTGACAGAAAAGTCATGATCCAAGGGGCGGAAAAGAGAAAATGAAGCGTCTCTACTACGATACGGTCGAAAGCCCCGTGGGTAAAATCGTGATCGCTGTTTCCGCCCGGGGGATCATTGAGATTCACTATCCTCTCAAGGGTCCCGTTGAGACCTTCGTCAAGCGGTATGCCGGTCCACCACTCTCGCTCCATCCGGTTCCGATCCAAAATCAGGACGGCCCGGGTGAGGCGGCAACTGCGGAGCTATTTCAAGCATAGGTTGCGTCGATTTACGCTTCCGCTTGATTTGCGGGGCACGCCGTTCCAAGTCAAGGTTTGGACAGCGCTGCGGAAGATCCCGTTTGGAAAAACCTCGACCTATGGGGAGTTGGCCCAATGCATCGGGCAACCCGGAGCGGCCCGGGCCGTCGGAATGGCCAACAACAAGAACAGGATCGGCATCGTCGTTCCCTGCCATCGCGTCATCGGCGCCGGCGGCCGCCCCGTCGGCTACGCCTCCGGGCTGGGGATCCAAAGGAAACTTCTGAAACACGAAGCTGAGCTTTTCGCTGGGCGTCACAGAAGGAGCAGCGGTAATGACCAATAAGTACGTCGTCGTTTCAGGTGCAATCTTTGGCCTTGTCGCAGTGGCTCATGTTGTGCGGGCACTGGGCCAAGTGCCCGTCCACCTCGGGAGCTCCGAAATTCCAATCTGGGCTTCGTGGGTTGCGACAATTGTCGCAGGCGGTTTATGCGTTTGGGCGTTTCGGTCCAAAGTTTAAGAATGGGCGCCGCCCGCCCCACCGTTGTGCGGTTGGGTGTCCCCTCGAAAAGAAATGGGGACGGTTCCAATTTATCTGACTCAAAATAAAGGGCTTGGGTTTATTTTTGCGGAGGCCGCCCCGGGCGAATTTTTGGAGGATGCACCCCCAAAGTTTCCAAAATGGTCTTGACATATTCGGGAGAGCCGCAGATTTTCTGCCTGAAGTAGCGTTCCAGACCGCGTCTCTCTTTCAGCCCTTCGAGGACGTACGTTCGATAATTCATACGCCGTTCCTCGTCCGTCATCCCCATCGCGCGGTAGAAAGGGTTTTCGGTGATCAATGAATCAGGCTGGCCGCGCGCATAATATCTGAAACTGTTCCATGGATCCTCGCTTTGGGGATAAATTAGAACCGTCCCCTTTTCTTCGGTCATTGGCTTTCGAAAAACGCGTTCTCCTTCATCCACCAACGGTATCCTTGGAAGCCTGTCGGGCGCCGGACGATGCGCCGGTCGGGACCGGCCGAACCCACGCTTCGGCCCCAGTCGTGCAGGGCGGCGTCCGGCAGGGACAGATGTTCCGTGTCCATCGCGTCGGCCAAATAGTCCCGCAGGATCGTTGTCTCAAGGCGCACAAGGCGGTCGTCCTCCATCGCCAATTTCTCGTCGAACCGGATGTCCGGTCTTTTGGTGTTCATCATGTCGGAAACGGTCGACATGGAGACGGCGATGTCTCGTTGACGAATGACTCGATCGCCAACGATGGATACAACCTGCAGGTCCATACATCCCACCGGCAGGGTGAGAACGAAGGGCATCAGCAGGATCAGGAGCGCGGCCTTTCCCGCCGGTTTCAGGATGCGGGGCAGTTTTCGGGCGTGTTCGAAGAAGGGGGGTGTCGCGGGAGCCGAATCAGGCGCGTCGTTCATGCCGCTGCCTTCGGCTTCGAAATTTCGGATGCGATCAGCCGGATGACCGGCGCTTCCGGACGGCAGTTGAAGCGGACCGGCGGGGAGATCAGGCCGACGCCTTTGGAGACGAAGACCCGCGTATGGGGGGCCTTCACCAGGCCGGCCACGTATTTTTGTCCGTAGGCTGAAGGCACCAAGGGCGAGGGTCCAAACGGAATTTTGACCTGGCCGCCGTGCGTGTGCCCGGAAAGCTGGAGGTCGATTCGGTGGCGGTCCAGGACTTCCGTTTCGGCGGCGTCCGGATTGTGCGAAAGAAGGACGCGGGGACAACCGTCCGGAGCATCCGCGATTGCCTGATCCACGTCGACCCGGTCCTCCCACAGATCCCCCGTGCCGCAAATCCACAACACGTCCCCTCCGCGCTCGATCTTCCGGCCCCGGTTGGTCAGAACTTCGACGCCGCTTCGGTCCAGGGCCTTGAGAACCCCGCCGGCGTCCATCCAGTGATCGTGATTGCCGAGAACGGCGAAGAACCCGTCGGGCGGCCGGCGGATCCGCCGGAGCCCTTCGGCCAGCGCGGGGATGGACGCCCGCGTCGAAACGAAGTCGCCCGTAAACACGATCGCGTCGCACGCCGTTTCGGCGCAGATCGGCGGCAGATCCTCCATCCGCCCGGCGGCGCCCGGCGTGCCCATGTGAATGTCCGTGATGTGAAGGATCCGGTATCCTTCAAAGGCCTTCGGCAGAGCGTCGATGCCGATGTCCAGCCGCGGGCGCTTGATCAGATGCGGCTCGATCAGAAAGCCGTCGAACGAGCTCGTGGCCGCGGCCGTCAGGGCCGCCGCGCCGACGGTTCGCAGAAACCCGCGCCGTCCGATGCCGGGGTTCGGTCTTGAAACGGTTTCCATCTCCGTCACCTCCGTGGGAATTTCCGGCGTTCGGCGCCGGCCTTGAATCAAGGCTCCACGTTCGGGAGACGACGGGATGAAGTTAAACCACTGCGGGGAGTCGATGAGGCCGGGAAACCAGAATAAACGATGAACCTCCACCGCAGGGATATCCTACCACACCCGGGGTTTTTTTCAACTTTTTTGAAGAAATGGGTGAAGAAATGAGGTTATTCCTGGGATTTCTTGTAGATTTTCTTTTCGTAGATGTCCTTCAGCGCGGCGTAGAGGTCGATGGAATATTTTTTAAGGTCCTCGTAGGCGCCGATCTGGAAGGAGGCTTCGTTGACGGTCTCTCCCACGGCGGCGCCTGAGGCTGCTGTCGCGGAAGTGTAACTGAAGGGGTCCATGGCCCCTTCGGCTGCGAAGCCCAGGGTGCCGCGGATGCTGGATGATCCCAGCACGGGCCACACGATGTACGGGCCGGGGGCGACGCCCCACTTTGCGAAGGTCTGGTCGAAGGACCGTTTCTGGGTTTCGTCCTTGATCTTGATCGGGCGGCCGAGTCCGCCGACGCCGACGGTGGAATTCACGACGAATCGCTTGACCGAGGCCGCGGCGTCGTTGGGCCTGCCTTGGAGAACCGAATTCAGAAAATAGACCGGCTCGAAAAGATTCATGAAGAAATTCCGGAGTGCCTTGCGGCCCGTTCTCGGCATGACTGATTTGTACGTCGACGCGGCGGGCCGGAGGACTTTGTAATAAAACCCGTCGTTGAACCTGGACATCCGGCGGTTGAATCCCTCGTGGGGGTCGGGCAGGATCTTCTTCTGGAAAGACTCCAGGGGCTTGTCCTCGAACGGATCGAGAAACGGGTCGACTTCGGCCGCAAACCCCGGCCCGGAAAATGCGAGCCCTGCGATCAGAACGACCAGCCATGCGCGGATCGGCCGCCGGATAAAAATCCTGGAATGAACTCTGTGCCCTCTGTGATCCATCTCTGTGTCCTCCGTGGTGATCCTGGATTTTCGGTTCTCTCTAACGCGTCTTTGCATCCGTCGCCGCCTTCGTTTTTCCGCCCGCCGGTTTCGGCTTGATCGGCTGTTCCTCTTCGAGGGCCGAGACGTTTTTCTGGATCGATTCGATAAGCTTGTCGATGGACTCGTTGGTCAGGACCTGATTGAACTGCGAGCGGTAGTTTTCGATCAGGCTCACGCCCTCGATCTCCAAATCGTAGACCTGCCACCGGCCGGCGCGCTCGACCATCCGGTAGTTCATGAGAAGTTCCGTTTCGTCGGCGTTCTTGCGGATCCGGACTTTGGAATGGATTTTCGCGTAGTTTCCCCGCGTCTCGTTGCCGGCGATGTCGATGCCGAGCACTTCATAGGGATTGTCCGTTTTGATCAGGTTGGCCGTGAGCTGGTCGATGTAGACGCGCTCGAGAAGCTGTTTGAACGACCGCGCCAGCGCGTCGATCTGCGCGGGGGTCGTTTGACGCGCGTGGACTCCAAGCGCCCGGATCGTCATTTCGCGGAAGGCAAAGAGCGGCTCCAGCTCCTCGACGATGCGCCGCCGCAGGGCCGGCAGGGCGGACGTTTTCTGCAGGGATGTGTCGCGGATGATCGCAAGGGTCCGGTCGATTTTTGTCTGGATGAGATCGGCGGCCGGGCTTCGCGGCTCGACGGGCGAATCCGCGAACACGGCGCAGGGCGCGAAAAGCAGCCACGCGCCCGCGGCGGCCCGGGCAACCGCGGTGGTCACTGGGTTTTCTCCTTCTTGTCCGAGCTTCCGAACATCATCTTCCCGATCATCTCCTCCATGATCAGCGGCGGCTGGGTCTCGACGATCTCGCCCGTGCCGTCCTTGCGGACGAGATCCGGCAGGCCGCCGGGCGACAGCGCCACGTATTGCTCGCCCAGAAGCCCTCGGGTGCGGACCGAGGCGATGGTGTCTTCCGGCAAATCAACCTGACGGTCGATTTGCATCGTCACGATCGCCTTGTAGTCCTTGAGATCGATCGCCGTCACCTTGCCGACCTTGATCCCCAGCATCTCCACCGACGTGTTGACCTTCAGGCCCGTCACATTGGAAAACACCGCCTTGACGGCATACCCCCTGGCCGCGAAGAAGTCAACATTGCCGAAGGACAGGGAGAGATACCCGAGACAGGCGATGCCGGCCAGCATGAAGAGCCCGACGGCGAAGTTGATTTTACGCTCCATCCGTCAAATCCTCCAGCGGCCCCGACGACGCGCCGCGAATGTATTCCCGAACCCGGACATGCTCCGATTTCATGAATGTTTCCGGCGTATCATACGCGATGATTTTGCCCTTGTGCAGCATGGCCACCTTCTGGACGATTTGAAAAACTTTTTCCGCGTCATGCGTCACGACCACGCCGCTGAACTTGAGGCGGCCGTGCAGGGTGTGGATCAGGCGGAGAATCGAGTTCGCCGTCAGGGGATCCAGGCCCGTGGTCGGTTCGTCGAAAAAAACGTTCCCCGGATCGAGAATCAGCGCCCGCGCCAAGGCCGCCCGCTTTTTCATCCCGCCCGACAGTTCCGCCGGATACCGGCGCTCGGCGCCGATCATGTCCACCATCCCGAGATGGTCGAGCACGCGCTCGCGGATCTCGGACTCCGCCATCCGCGTTTTTTCGCGGAGCGGAAAGGCGAGATTATCATAGACCGTCATCGAGTCAAAGAGCGCGCCGCCCTGAAAGAGCACGCCCAGCGAATCGAGCACCCGGGTGTGTTCCCGGCCCCGCGTGCGGTGGATGTCGAGGCCGTCGATCAGCACCCGGCCATGATCGGGCGTCATAAGGCCCGTGACGTTTTTCAGGAAAACGGTTTTGCCGGCGCCCGAAAGGCCCAACAGACAAATCATCGTCCCGGTTTCGATAGCCAGGTCCACCCCGCGGAGCACCGGCGCGTCCGCCAGAGTCTTGTGGACGTTTTCAACCCGGATCATTGAAAGAGAATCGACGTCATGACGTAATCCGAAATCAAAATGAGCACGCTCGACAGAACGACCGTCTCGGTCGAAGCCCGGCTGACGCCCTCCGCGCCGTAGCCCGTGTGATAGCCTTTGTAGGTCGACACCCACGCAATCAGCACCCCGAACACCATCGACTTGAAGGCGCCGCTTCGGATGTCGGCCATCACCACGAAGTCGGTGACGCCGCCGAAGTACGATCCGGAGGGGACCCCGAGAAGCCCCCCCGTGACGGCGAAGCCGCCGAGGATGCCGACCACGTCGAAGACGGCTGTGAGGAGAAACACCGAGACGACCGCGGCGGCTAGAATCGGCGCCATGAAGTAGCGGAAGGGGTCCAGCCCCATCAGCTTGAACGCGTCAATCTGCTCCGTGATCTGCATGATGCCGAGTTCCGACGCCAGGGACGAGCCGGCGCGCCCCGCCACCATGAGCGCGCAGATGACCGGCCCAAGTTCCCGGATGAGGGACAGCGCCACGACCGTCCCGACCCGCGACTCCGCGCCGAATTTGACGAGGGTGTAATGGACCTGCAGGCCGAGCACGGCGCCGGTGAACCCGCCGATGAGGACGATCAGCCAGAGAGACTGACTCCCGATGAAATGAACGCGCCGGACCATCCGGCCGAATTTGACGGGAAAATAAAACAGGGCCGCGGCGGTTCGCCCCATGAACCGGCCGAACCGCCCCAGGTCTTCGATGGATTGGATGGTGGCCGAACCGAGAGACTCGATCCAGGTCAGCATGGGGTCTACTTGCCGCCGATTCCGCGGGCGGGCACGCCGAATGTCATGAGAGGGAGACAATCAGAAAGCGGAACAAATTTCAAGAATCGGACAGGGAAGTCCGTCCCCGAATCCTCAACTCGGGGAAATGCCTCGGAATTATTGATGTTGGGATCCGCGCGGCAATAAATAGGCTCTGCTGTTGATGGCGTCAAACGCCCAGGCGTCGATGCCGTCCGGTGGACCTGGCGCGTCATTCCGTCCGAAGGATTGTTCCCAGCCGGAGAATCGGTAGGCCGCGTTCCGATGAAGTTGGGAGATATCATCCCGAATCACCAGAATACTCGCCACTCGGAATATACGGCCGGCACCATCCGTATCCCGATGGGTTAGAATCGTCAGATCCGCGCTCTCCCGGCGGTGGGGAAGTATCGCCCAGCCCGACGCAACAAGACGCTCCCCCGCCGTATGATTCAGTTCTTCGAATACGCCGCAGTTTGAACAGATGCGTGTGGTATCGGCCAGCGCGAGGATTCGATCATGCTCAAGCAATTTCGGGCGCAGAAATCCCTCCTGGCTTATAAAATTCGCCAGAGACTTTCTGGAATCCATGCCCGGATGCACATACTGGGCCAGGCAGTCCACCGCGGGAGCCACGTTGATGAACGACAGGCATGCCTTGCCCCTCAGGCGCCCGTGTCGTGTGTCGGCCATGCCGTCGATGCCGACGGCAAACGTCTGGGCATACAAAAATAATAGAACGACGGCGAATGAATGGAACAGACGTGACCCGGAGATTTTCGAACCGAGATCGTCCGCCCAAGCCTCTTTGGGGAAAAAAGCGGTGACATAGCTCACAAGCAGCATCAGGCACGCCATGAATGCCGTGTGTGGAAATTCCGGAGAATGCCTGAATTCATCCCCTCCAAATGTGACGGCGACGGCGCCCATCAACACAAGGGCCACCAGACCATGGAAGAGACGCCGGTTTGGCGGGGGAGTGGTTGGTCCGATATCCGGAGAGCGTAGAATTACAAATGCCGCGAGATGGATCGTTGAGATCATCAGATAAATGGAAAACGTCACATATCGAAACGAGGGATCCCCGAAGGCCGATCCCCCTCTTGCGAGTGTGATGCCAAGGCCGCTTAAGAAACCATAAAGGCCGAAGGCCGCCCATCCGACCGTGGCCCGCAGGGCCTCGGCGCGCCCGTTCTGAAGTGTCAGAATGCGGTGCAGGAGAAGCCCCCAGAGACAGAGGACCGCGAATCCGACGACGGCCGCCACATTCATATCGCCGATGCAAAGCGGCAGTCCGACATATTCCAGAAAAAAACGCAGACCCGTGAGCGGGCTCCGGACGAAATCCACGAGAGATGAATGAGCGGGAGTGCCGCGCGCCGCATAGTTCTGGAAATACAGCGCGAGATTGACAAGACAGCACACACCCCACCCCAGCGCAATCCGGGCCAGATCCCGCCCTGACTTGCCGGAGGCCCGTTCCGTAACCAGCAGGACCGGAAGGATCACAATCCAGCTGAGAATACCGTTGATCAGCGAAAATGTGCTGATCGTGGAAAATAGCGCGCATGCCGCAAACTTGGCCGGCGTTGGGATCCCGGAATAGGCCGTTCGAATGGCGAGCGCCACACAGGCGGCGGGGAGAAACGCCACGATTTGATGGCCCGTCAGCCAATTGTAATGCTGGATGGGTGAGAAAAGCAGCATATTGGACGCCATGAAAAGAAGCGCCGTTCCGCGGCACGCCGGGCCGAGCGTTTTACGGCCGATCTGGTAAATGCAAATGGAGACAATGCATGCCAGGAGAAAAGACACCCCCATCTCGCATCGAATGTTCCAATCGGTCAGGTAGGCCAGAGGGACCAGGATGAGCCGCGGAAAGAGCATGCGGCTTTCGACTGCCTGGGCGAAGAAATCAGAGAGGGATATCCGATCTTGCGATATCTTCTGGAACAAAGGGGCGATGACGTCCCATTCGTCCCAATAAGGAATGTCGACACCGAATTCCAGGATGAGCACGGCCGCAAAAATGGCGGGCAGGAGCGCGCCTGGCAGGAATAACCAGCTCTGATTCTGCAACTTCCGGGCGGCCGGATCCGCATGGGCTGGGGGGATCATGGCGTGGCGGCATCGCACCAGAGAGGCCCGGAAAACGCAAGGGCGGGAACATCCAGTGCCCCGGGGTAATTTTTTTAGGCTTGGCACTTGACACTGTCATATTACAGTGTTATATTTGGGCCAGGATGAAAACTTCCTCGAAGACCCGCAGGGCCCATCCCGAGATTCGGCTGAGACAGCTGGTGGCGGCGCTCCGGGCGGCCCTTCCGGCCGCCGGGCTGGAGGACCTGCCCGGGCGCGTGCGGGATCTGCCCGATGAACGGACCCTCCGGTTTTATACGACATTGGGACTTCTTGCCCCGCCCCTCCGATTCGACGGCCGCCGCGCCATGTACGGCGTCAAACATCTCGTCCAGCTTCTGGCCGTCAAACGACTTCAATCCCGGGGAATGCCGGTCAGGGAAATCCGCGACGTCCTGCGGAACCTGCCCCCCGCCCGGGTCTCCGACATCGCCCGGATTGATTCCGGGGTTTTGCGCAAGGCCATGGAGTCCGCGGCCGGTGATCCGGCCCTGAATCTCTGGCCGCGCAAGCGTTCATCCGACCGCGAAGCATCCTCCGGCCCGGGTGAAGCCCCCAGCCGCCGAAAATCCGTCCGCGCCTATCGCGCCGGTCCCGGCCTCTACGTCACTGTCGATGCGTCTTCTTGTGCGCTTTCCGCGTCCGAAATCGGCCGGAAACTTTCGGCCTTTGCCAAAGACTTTTTTTCCGCCCGCCAGCCGGCGGGCGCAACTCCTGGGGGAGGTGCGTAGCATGAGCGAGTGCAGGGAAGGCGAGTACAACGGCAGTCCCCTTCTCGGGCTTTACCGCGACGAGAAGGACAATTTCGGGTTGCTGAAATTCGGGGTCAAAAAAGCCCGCGCGATCCTCGCGCACGTCGAGGACATCCGCGCGTTCGTCGAAAAGCACGACAAGGCCCCGGCCAGGGTCGCGTAGGGAACGACAGGCGGTAGTGAGCAATGAAACAATGAAGCAATGAACAACCGCCAATGAATTCGATGACTTCTGAATCCGTTGCGAGTTGTTCATTGCTCATTGTTGCATTGTTCCATTGGTCAAGTTAGCCTCGCATTTCGAGACGGGGGGTCTCCTGTGCGGATCCCCACACTTATGGGAGGTGGGATATCATGGCGGAAGACGAGAAGTTGAAGGTTCTCAAGGCTACTTTGGATTCCATTGAAAAAAGATTCGGGCGCGGCAGCATCATGCGCCTTGGAGATAAAAAGGCGATCGAAGTCGAGGCATTGCCGACCGGCATTCTCCCGCTGGACCTTGCCATCGGCGTTGACGGCATCCCCCGCGGGCGCGTGCTCGAGATTTTCGGGCCTGAAAGTTCCGGCAAAACGACGATTACCCTCCATATTATAGCGGCCATCCAGCGCGGCGGCGGCATCGCGGCCTTTATCGACGCCGAGCATGCCCTCGACCCGGTCTACGGCGCCAAACTCGGCGTCGACGTCCAGAACCTCCTCATTTCCCAGCCCGACACAGGCGAACAGGCCCTCGAAATCACTGAGTCCCTCGTTCGCAGCGGCGCCGTCGACATCGTCGTCATCGACAGCGTCGCGGCGCTTGTGCCGCAGGCGGAACTCGAAGGCGAAATGGGCCAACAGCACATGGGCCTACAGGCGCGGCTCATGTCCCAGGCCCTTCGGAAACTTACCGCGGCCATCGCGCGATCCAAAACTTCGTGCATTTTCATCAACCAGCTTCGCGAGAAAATCGGCGTCATGTTCGGCAGTCCCGAAACCACGCCCGGCGGACGCGCCCTCAAGTTCTACTCATCCGTGCGGCTCGACATCCGCCGGATTGAACAGCTCAAAAAAGGCGCCGACGTCATCGGCAACCGCGTGCGGATCAAGGTCGTCAAGAACAAGGTCGCGCCGCCGTTTCGGACCGCCGAGTTTGATCTCTTCTTCGGTAGCGGCGTTTCCCGCGCCGGCTGCGCGGTCGAGGCCGGCGTTCTGCAGGGCGCCATCCAGAAGTCCGGTTCGTGGCTCTCTTTCAACGGCCAGAAAATCGGCCAGGGCCGCGAAGCCGCCCGGCTTTATCTTGACGAAAATCCCGAAATCCTCGCTCAGGTGGAGCAGGAAGTCCGCCGCCGCCTGCGCGAGGAAGGCGCCGCCCTGGTCGGCGAAACCGTCGGAGGGCAGGAAGAAGCCGAGTCCTAGTGCGGTGTGCGCCTCGTCATTCCCGCGAAAGCGGGAATCCAGAACGGGCGACGCTGGCGCCTGGATCCCCGCTTTCGCGGGGATGACGAATGACCGGTTACCGATTACCGCTCACCGGTTGGGGTTCTAAGCCATGAACGGTCAGGACGCGCTGGAACTTTCTTCACCGGAGGATCCGCAGCCGGCGTCAACATGCGACCCGTCTGATCGGGATATCCAAGGAGTCCTGACCGGCCGCTTCCGCATCCCGGAGTTCCGGCCCGGCCAGGAAGACGTCATCAACGCGATTCTGGACGGCCGGGACGTTCTGGCTGTCATGCCGACCGGTTACGGCAAGTCCCTCTGTTACCAGCTTCCGGGCCTCCTCCTTCCCGGCGCGACCCTCATCGTTTCGCCGCTGATTTCGCTCATGGCCGACCAGGTCACGGCTCTTCGGAAATTGAATCTTCCCGCCGCGTTCGTCAATTCAACGCTGACCCTCGACGAACAGATGTCGTGCCTTGCGGCCCTCAAACAGGGCTCGATCAAGATCCTTTACGTCGCACCCGAACGGTTTTCCTCCCAGCGCTTTTTGCGGGCGCTAACCGACATCGACGTGTCGCTTTTTGTGGTCGACGAAGCCCACTGCGTGTCCCAGTGGGGCCACGATTTCCGGCCGCACTATCTGCGGCTCGCCCGCGCCGCCGAGCACGTCGGGCGGCCGCCCATCGCCGCGTTTACCGCGACGGCCACGCCCGAAGTCCGCAAGGACATCGAAAAGGCGCTGGAGCTGGACGCGCCGGTGGAATTCCTCGCGGGATTCGACCGCGCGAACCTGATCCTCGACGTGCAGGTCTCCCCCGGCCAGCGCGACAAATACGACAGCATCGAACACGCGCTCGCCGAAAACGGCACGCCCGCCATCATCTATACCGCAACCCGGAAAAACGCCGAAAAAGTCGCCAAGGAACTTTCGCGCCCCAAGCGGCCCTGCCTCGTCTACCACGCGGGGCTTGATGACGTCTCCCGGGTCGCCGTCCAGCAGGCCTTCATGAACGACCAGGCGCCCGTCGTCGTCGCGACGGTGGCGTTCGGCATGGGCATCGACAAGCGCGACATCCGGCTCGTCGCGCATTTTGACGTGCCGGGGTCCATCGAAAGTTACTACCAGGAAGTCGGCCGGGCCGGCCGCGACGGCCATCCCTGCCGGGGTCTCCTTCTATTTAATTATGCCGACACCCGGACCCAGGAATTCTTCATCGAAGGCTCCAACCCGCCTCGCGCCGTGATCGAGGCGCTCTACGAAAAAATCTGGGCTCTGTCCCCGGAGGCCGAACCGATCGAACTGCCGGCCCGCGAAATCGCCGGGGAACTCGGTCTGAAAAACGACATGCAGATCAACACCGCCCTCGGCATCCTCGACCGCCTCGGTCTCATCGAACGCGGCAAAACCGGCGAGAACCCCGCGCACGTCCGGCGCATTTCGTGGCACGCCGACTCCGAGCTTGCGCCGGGTTCTGTCAAACCCCGTCTCATCGCCGCCCTCGAATCGGCTTTCGACGAGGACCTCCAGGACGGCGTCGACGTCTCGCGGAATGATCTCTGTAAAATCACGGGCCTCGAGTGGACCCTGCTTACCCGGCACCTCTCGGAACTGGACCGATCCGGCATTCTCTCCTACGCCCCCCCGTTTCGCGGCCGCGCCATCCGGCCCGTCCCGCCGCGCCAGACGGAACTTCCGGTCGACTGGGAAGCCCACGACCGCAAAAAAACGTGGGACCAAAACCGCCTGAAACGCATCGTCGCCTACGCCTACAACCGCAAATTCTGCCGCCGAGGTTTCATCCTCGACTACTTCACCGGCAAACCCATCCGGTACCGCTGCGGCCAATGCGACATCTGCCGCGGCGAAGTCCGCCACCCGGACGCCGCGGCCGCCCCGGCAAAACCGAAATCCCGCCGCGACCCGGCGCGAAGTATTACGCAGCCCATGGTCATCCGCGAAGAAGCGGAAGCCGCCGACGCCCCGCTCGATCCGGCCGCCGCCGCCCGCTTCGAGACTTTGCGCAAGCTCCGAAAAAAACTTGCCGAATCCTCCCACGTCCCCCCTTACTGCGTCGCCCACGACCCCATGCTCCGCGACCTCGCCCGCGCCCGTCCCGCCACCCTGGCCGACCTCCAAAAAATCCGGGGCTTCGGCCCGCGCCTCACGGCCAAGTACGGGCTTCTGTTCCTCGGCGCCATTAAGACGACTCCATCGGTATAGCTCCATCTTCAGAAGGAAAAGGGTACGGATATTGCAAGATTGCAAGATATATAGTCGAATGGGCGCGAGATGTCTGAGGCGCGGATTGATGTGGCCGAGCATTGGTATCACGTGATCGCCCGGGGGCAGCGCCGGGAGGATCTTTTCCTGGACGATCAGGACCGCCGGGTATATCTTGCTCTATTGCAGAAAGCCCTGCGCCGCAACCATGCCGACCTCGGCGGGTATTGTCTGATGGACAATCATCTCCACCTGTTGATTTATCGGAGAGACAACAGTCTCGGAATCATTTTTCGGCAGGTGCACATCGAGTACGCCAAGGCATTCAATCGGCGCCATCGGAAGGTCGGATATGTGTTTCAAGGAAGATTCAAATCCTATCTGGTTTTAAACGATCGCTATCTTGCGGCGCTGGTCAGGTATATCCACAACAATCCAGTCCGGGCCGGGATGGTCAAATACGCGGGCGGTTATCGGTGGTCAAGTGACTGGTTTTACCGGGGGCGTCCATCGCCGAGGTTTATGGGGAAGCTGGATCTCGTGCGTGTGCCGGGATTCGAATCCGGGGCCGGGCGGCGCGCTTATCTCCAGTTGATGGCCGAAGCTCCTGGCGCTGATGCTGAGTTTCCGAAGACGGGGCAGATGGTCGGAACGAACGAAGAAATCAAGCATGCGAACCGCCGAACCAGGGCCAGAAAGACGTGGCCCCGGGCTGAGCGAAGGTTTCGGATGCCCATCCTGGAGCGCATTCGGAAAATGATGGCGTCATCCAAGGTTACCGTCGGTCTATTGGCCAGCTCAAGTCAAAAACGCAGTCTGTCGAACCCCCGTACACGTCTGATGGCCGCACTTTACAGGGAAGGATATCCGCCATCGGAAATCGCCCGGACACTAAAACGAAACATCTCAACCGTCATCCATGCATCCGGCCGCACATCGGCTTAGAAAGTATTCTTGCAATCTTGCAATATCCGTACCCCGCTTTCCCCCGCTTTCCCGTACCCCGCTTTCCCCGCTTTCCCCGCTTTCGCTTTCCCCCGTTTTCCGATTTGTCAAAGCTTTTCCGGACACTCAGCGTCCCCCGGAGAAATTCCCTCCAATAGACCGCCTTGGCCAATCGGAATAGGCCAGGGCGATATGGGAGAGTAGATAGGCGCCAAAGATGACGATGACCAGAAATCGCAGGCCCATGGCCATGCTGGAATATTCGGCAAATCCCCCCATGGTGGCCCCGATCAGATTGGAGCCCAAGGCATCCACGGGAGAATTCTCCCGGAGAAATGTCTTCGAAAAAATCAATCCGGCGAAGAACAGGGGTGAAAGAAACAGCGCTGAAGAGACGATCCATCTTGAAATGGGGTCCAGCGACAACAACCGTTGGCTTGGGAAAAAGTAATTGACCGCAAGCACGATGTACATGGCAATATAGGTGAATTTCAGATTGACGTGGTGGGGCTTGCAGTGAATAAACAGATTGGCTCCAAAGATCATGAGAAGCACTCCTAGGATGGCCCACAGAGAAACCAGCCACGTTGTTCCAAAGATCAATGAGAATTTTGTGATGGATGCGGTTTCAAGCATCATGAATCCAAAGCCTAATAGGAAAAAGTGGGCCATGGAAAAATAATTTCCATCCCCGGACCATGATTGAGAAGGCGGGCGAACGGACAGAATACGGATCAAGGCCATAAAAATAACGGAGATCAGGATCAATACCGTGATCACGACCAAATAATCATAGGGTATGAACCGCTTGCTCAAATACAGGAAAGGCCAATCATCCGTTGAGATCTCAATCTTTCCCGTTTCCTCCGATGGCCATGGTATTTTTCTGAAAGTCCCAAATGTTTCCTGTGGTTCTGGATGCGGATCGTCCTTGAATAGAAGGATGACAACCCCGTAGGCCTGATTTAAATAGACCACTACTTTGTCCTCGCCGGCTGTACGATGGGCCATTTTAATCAACCGGTTGAACAACCACATCCGCCCCCCCGTTGCAAAGGAGACCGACATGATTCCCGATCGATTCAATCGGGCATACGCATTTTGAAAACTGTCCTGGGTGTAGACAAACCCGTCAAGCCGTATGTTGGTCATCGATGTAAAAAGCGATTGAGAATCCAGGAATCCGAAGATGATGCGGTCATACGTATTTGTGGTTTGTCGGAGGAAAGCCCGGGCGTCTGTATTGTATATGGAGACCCTTGGATCCTGATAAGGGCGTCCATAATTGTATTCTTTACCAATCTGTATGATCCGCGGGTCTATTTCCACGGCATCCACTTTGTCTGATTTGGACAGCAACGCGGCCTCGACATCCATGCCTCCCCCTGATCCCAGGACCAGAACGGATCCGGGTCTGTTTCCGATCTGGTAGGGTAGAAAATATTGACGGCCGAGTTCGACATCCGCCGAACCCGGCGTATAACTATCCGGGTTCAGCGTCCCCGCCATAAAATAAAAATCATGATTCACGCGAACGGTGTGCATGGGTGGGTTATACAAGGCATGTTCACCCTCGGCTGTCTGATAGGGGATCACATGGATGTGGTAATACGGCGACCACATCCCATCCGATCCGGGAGAATACCCCATAATGATCGTTGAAAAGATCATCAAAACAGCCGCACCCCATCGGTCGGACGCATTCTTGAGCAATGACACGTAAACCGCCGCCGGGATGGCAACACCCACGGACGGACTGAAATTCAAATAGGAGAATACGCCGAATATGGCACAACCGGTAAAACTACCCGCAAGATCTATGGCATAGGCGATCAATCGCGGTAGAACGAAAAAACAATCACCCAACCGTTCTCCGAGAGGCACAAAGACGACGGTGTTGATGGCAAACAGGATCGATAAAATGAGTGTTTTGGATAACGTACTTTCCCCCCATAGATATCGCAGTTCGCCCGATGGTGTGCCGAAGCTGATGGACGAACAATAACAAACATAGAGGATTAAAATGGTCAGGCAAACGGGAAACCATCGAAATACATTGAGCCGGAGATGGGATGCCAGACAGCCCAATCCCAATCCGAGGAAAGCCGAAATGAGCATGATGTTCGAGAAATAGGCGGCAATCCTTACAATGGATGGAACCCATCGAATCAGCATCAATTCAAGAAATAAGGCGAGAAAGGCAACGGCGAAAAGTTCCCACGACCTTGGATTGGCCGCGAGATCCGAAAATGCCGCGTGTGGGCGGACCACAAGATTCTTAAAGAGCAATCGTAAGAACGACCGCATTTGACCACCCTAGAGTACATGAATCGGCCACTCCCGGCAAGACTGCAAGATATATACCTTGATCCGCGCGTAGGGGTGCGGAGGGGGTGCGGGGTAGGGGG
>JACQOF010000055.1 GCA_016202645.1 bacterium | reverse complement strand
GTTGTTCGTCCAAAGGCCGCCGCTCATAGAGCGGCGCTACAGCACGTCATTCCGCGCTCTGTGCCCGCCCCTTCGGGTCTGCGGATTGATTTCTCCTCATCCCTCACACGCAGGCCTGAGAACGTCCGCGCCAGGCCGCGGCGACGGTCACTCAGTGTAGAAGAACGGCGAAAGGTCTGCGGCGGAAACGAAGCGGGAGGCTTGGCGAAGGATCGCCCGGCAGGTTCCGGTGTCGAGTTCCGGGTGGTTGGGGATGGTCAGCGTCTCCTTTTGGGCGCCGGGGCCAAAGCGGCGCAATTTGATGTGGCTTCCCCGTTGCGATATGACTTCGAACCCGAACTTGCGCAAGATGGCAAGGGCTTCCTGGCCGGACAGCCGTTTAAGCCGTGGCAGGGTGGGCCTCCAGTTCGAAGGTAACAAGAATACTGGGTGAAGGGGCGAGTCCCAGCTCGGCGAGGTCTTCTCCCTCAAGGTGGAGTTCCACTGCCTCGCGGAGATTCTGCGTGACCTCGTCGAGAGTCCGCCCCTGCGTCACAACCGGGATCTCCAGACACTCGGCGACATACCCCGATTGCTCCCCCGGTCGAATCGCGGCTTTGATCGTGCGCTGTAGAGCCATCGCGTTTACCTCCCCTTGCGTCGGACTCACGCTCCGCGCCAGCGTGAATTCCTGAAACGAAGATTACCAGACTCCCGCCGCGCCCTCAAGCGCTGGCCGCGTAGCCCCGGCAGGGGCGTGAGAATCTGGCCCACGGCGTCAGCCGTGGGTTGGCGAGAGAGCCCCCTCGCCCCAGCCCTCTCCCCTGTGGGGAGAGAGGGTGTCCGTCAGCCGACGGACGGGTGAGGGGGCCTAAAAGGGGGTGGGGGCCATTTCCATCCCAGGGCTCCCGATAAGGAGCATCGGGACAGGTCTCGCCCGCGCACGGCGGGTCAAATAAGACCCTGGGCTACCATCTTTCGGCCCTCCGGGCCTTGAGGCCTGTGGCTGTAGCGGCGGTGTCCTCACCGCCGGTTGTAGGGGCAATTCATGAATTGCCCCTACAAATTCCACCCCCGTCGCTCTGCGGATTGATTTCCCCTCATCCCTGACCCGCCGGCCCGAGAAGGCCCGCGCCAGCCTGCGAGATCGTTCGAACTGCCCATGACCCTCACCATTGAGTCCTCTGCTTTTCAACGAACGCGCAGAAACTTCGGATGTCACTGATGGCCTCAGCCAGCCGGTCCCGAGTGACATTGAGCCTGAGTGGGAATTCAGGGTTGCCGCCGTTTGGGGTGACCATTGCCAGCTCCCAGTCTTCCGCAAAACGTGAAACAGGATATTTGCGGAAGTGGTCTTCCGACTGTGTCGGCCACGTGCTCTCAATATCAGGGTCATGGATGACGTCGTTCCGACTGAGGTTGATCTGTTCAATTCGATCTCGCGTGACAGGTGAGTCGACCCAGTTAAATCGGGTGCGTTGCTCCAAGAAGTGTATGTATTTTTCGAACCACCCACGTCCCTTGAAACATTTGAGGATTGGTCCAAGTTCTTCAGCCTTCACTACGCTCCTTTCCCGCATAATGAATTGCCGTAAGTAGTCGTGAAGCGCCTTTACCGCTAAACTGAGGCTACAATACCCCAAGATTCGAAGGCAGGCGCTCGCTTCATTGAACTCATGTTGATATTCATAGCCGTCGTAGTCGCCGGGCTCGTGGCGGGGCACAAATGGCATTTCTCGGCGTTCGATCTTCCGCTTTATAGTTTCAAAGGGCTCTGCGGCAGACGCGTAGAACCGTTCAATGAACGCCAGGTGATCCTCCAACATGGCCACAATGTCCATAGGAATCAACTTACCAAGTTCTCAATTCTCGAGCAACATAGAAGACGATGTATGGCGCAGAGCATCTGTGGGGGCATTTATGCGGTTTCGTGGCCGACGGGCGGGGCAAGCCCCGCCCCTACTTATACGCCGCAATGCCGGTCACCCGTTCGGCGATGATGAGGGTATGGATATTGTGCGTGCGCGGCTGCGGGTTGGACTATTCCACGGCTACTCAGGCGACTTCGACCATGTCGTGGTGGAGGACGATGAGCTGTTCGCGGCGCAAGGCGAGTGTGGCATAGGTGCGTCCCTGGTTGTCGCTGAATTCGACCTCGAACACTCCACGGGCGAGGGGCTCCACGACGGTCCCCACCTGGCCCCGGCGGAGTCCCCGCTCTGGGACGTCTTCGAGCAGTGCAACCACGGCAAACGGTTTGATGCTTTCCATTTTCATTCACAAGACG
>JACQOF010000054.1 GCA_016202645.1 bacterium | reverse complement strand
TCTGCGCCCTCACGGGGTGGCCCGTGGGACACGTCTACATGCGCTCCACCGACCCGCCCTACGACCTGATGCCCACGAAGCTCTGGCACCTCGATGACCCGGAGCGGTTCGCCACGTTCCGGAACATCACCGAGGCGACCCGTCTTGCTCCGGGCATCGGCCTGCCCGGCCACGTGCTGTCCACCGGGAAGCCCGAGTGGATCCGCGACGTGACCAGGCATTCGAACTTTCCCAGGGCGAAGCTGGCCAGGAACATCGGCGTGCGGGCAGGCTTCGGGTTCCCGATCAAGATCCGCGATGAAGTGCCCGCCGTGCTCGAGTTCTTCTCTCCCGAGGCGCTCGAGCCCGACGAGGAGTTCCTGGAGATCATGGACCAGGTCGGCATCCAGCTCGGGCGCGTCATCGAGCGCCTGCGGGCGGAGGAGGCCCTCCGCAACCTCGCCCAGGGGGTCGCGGAGGCCAAGGGAGATGCCTTCTTCCTCTCCCTGGCGCACCGCCTGGTGCAGACCCTGCAGGCGGACTACGCCCTCATCGGCGCGCTGGCCACCCCGGGCGCCGGCAGCGTCAGGACGCTCGCCGCCTGCGGGCGCAGCGGCACACTGGACAACTTCGAGTACCGCCTGAAAGGGACCCCCTGCGAGAACGTCGTCGGCAGGGAGCTCTGCTGCTACCCGCGCGACGTGCGGCGCCTGTTCCCGCGCGACCGCCTGCTCGCGGAGATGGGGATCGAGGCGTACGCCGGGATGCCGCTGTTCGATTCCGGGGGCCGCGCCCTGGGCCTGATGGTCGTGCTCTACGCCAGGCCACTGGAAAACCAGAAGACCGCGGAGTCCCTGCTCCAGGTCTTCGCGGTGCGCGCGGCCACCGAGCTGGAACGGCAGCGCGCCCAGCGGGCCCTCGAGAAGCTGGCCCTCTTCCCCCGCGCCGATCCCAACCCCGTCCTGGAGTTCACCGCCAACGGCACGCTGAGCTACTGGAACGGCGCCGCCGAGCGCCTGGCGCGGTCGATGGGGAAATCCCACCCCCAGGAGATCCTGCCCGTGGACACGCAGGGGATCGTCCGGAAGTGCCTGGACACCGGCATCAACGGTATCGTCATGGAGACCACGGGCGCCGATCGCACCGTGAGCTGGGCCTTCATCCCGGTCGCCAGGAAGGGGATCGTGCTCGCCTACGCCGTCGAGATCAGCTTCCTCCTGACCCTCGAGGCGGAGCTCCGCAGGCTGCACATGCTGGACCCGCCGCGCGCCCGCAGGGCGGGCCGCCCCCGCAGCGCCAAGAAGGGGAAGGAGGAGGACGAGGACATCCGCCTCCACTGAGGCGCCGGAGATCGACGGCGGGGTCACGCGTTCGAGGACTGCCTGCCGAAGTGGATCGGGATGCCGTAGTGGCGCATGCGCCGGTAGAGCTTGGGCCGGCTCCCGTGGGATAGTTTAGGCCGTTGGATACGCCCGCATACTCCTCCCGGCCCAACATGTCGTCTTTCATCGACGGACGACATGTGTTGTTTCACTGCTCGTGCGCGTCCGTTGAATGCATCCGATCCCCGATCACCTTGCTGCGCAGATCTGTCACGGCAGCCGTCCTTCTCATGCGGGCGCAGGCAGGAGTGACTGAAAACACCAACAGCCCGACCCAGTAAAACAGCCGCGGGTCGGGAAGGCCAACAGCGGTGGGAAGAAGTAGCACGCCCCTTTATCCCGTTGCAGTGCCGAGAGTTGAGAGGCTACCGCGAAGCGCCCAATCATTTGATCAAAAAACGATCGTCGGCTTGTATTCCGCTATACTTGAGTTTCTGAATCGGGCCCCCGTAGCGTTCTCGGTTAGTCGGACTGGGTGCGGTAGACGGTCCCGTTTCTCGAAGGGAAGGATCGCAGGGTGGAGGGGACGTGATGACCAGCAGTCGAATCGTTTCACTCGATGACTTCACTCGCCTGGAAATCTGTGGTACTGGTGCTGCAGGCGAGGTGTGGAAAGCCAACACGAATCGCGATCTCCCCTTCGCACCAGCCGGAGCCACGGTTGCTCTTAAGGTGTACCGGGCTGAGATCCTTCGCGAACCTGCCCAGCGCAGGCGGATCGACGAGGAGTTTGGTACAGGCTCTCGACTCTCACATCCACACTTAGTCAAGGTGTTTCACGCAGATGGCGAGTCAAGTCCGCCCTTTTTGGTGATGCAATGGTGTGAGGGAAGCAGCCTCGAGGCTTGGCGCACACGTGTCGATCCTCCCGAAGACGAGTCTCTTTTGCGATTCTGCACCGAACTGCTCGACGCACTGGAGTATCTTCACTCAAGCCGGAGACTGCATCGTGACGTGAAGCCGAAGAATATCCACGTGGATCTGCAGGGACGCTTTAGACTACTCGACCTCGGAATAGTCCGTTCCCTGCGTGATCCCGGCGTAACGGAAGGGGATGCTCGATTCATCGGGACATACAGGTACTCCGCGCCAGAGTATGTCTTCGATGATCAGTATGATTTCCGATCTGACCTCTACTCTTTCGGGGCCACGCTCTACTACCTACTCTACAACCGTGAAGTATTCTCTGGGATCACCCGCACACCTGACCTCCTGGCTGCCAAGAAGCGCCACGACATCAAGTTCGATGAGCGCATACGCGGTAGAGGACCCATCTGGGAAGGATGCTTCAGGCTCGTGCGTGATCTCCTAGCGCCCAACCCGGATGATCGACCCTCCAGCGCACTCGCATGCATGGATCGCTTGGCAGCGAATGTTCCTCTCATGATCCCACTTCGGGCCTACTTCGCTTGCGCGCTCTCTCGGTCGACCGCAGAAGAGGAAAAGAGAGCCAGAAACGTTGGTGAGATCGTCAGGACGGCCGGTTCGCAGGGGGGCATGTCTGTCTACCTGCCGGCTGAACGCACCGGGCCTGGAGACACCCCTGACCTTACTGCACCCGAGGTCTATTGGATCGATCGGGAGCGCGTTGCAGGTTCTGATCTTCTCTTCGTGTATGCTGATGACCCGAGCCACGGAGTGGGCCAAGAGGCTGAGATCGCTGGCAACGCTGGGGTTCCAATCGTCCTTCTGTATTCGCAGGGAACGCGAGTATCCCGAATGCTCCGAGGAACAGCGGCAACAATCCTTGGAGAATTCGAGTTCGGCGATCTTGATAGGCTCAGAACAGTTGTCGAGGGATTTGTCAAAGACAACCGAAGTCGGTTCCGGCTAATGAGAAAGAGTCATGAGCGTCAATACCATCTGAGGGTGGGAAGACGGATTCGAGCGCGCAGAGAGGAGTACAGGCTTGACATCAATGGCCTGGCAGAGAAAGCAGGAGTACCTAAGGAGCAACTAGAGGCCGTAGAGAGTAGGCCTGAGCAGCTTTCAAACCTGAGCATAGTGAACCTCCGGCGGGTCGCACGGGCACTGGATGTGACTCCTGCGGAGCTACTCCGGGATGCTTCGGGAAAGGACCAGCAGTTCGAGGATTTGTATCGCAAGAGTTTAGCTACTCTGAGAGAGTTTGCGAGGAATGAGCAATTGAGCTACGCAAGGTACGCCCGTTTGAAGGCCTTCGGGCGAGACGTGTTGAAAAAAGAGTTTGAGGCGGCCGCGGCGCGGGGCACGGAGGGCGGCCCCCCGGCAGCGATAACTGACGCTCAGTGGCTCAGACTGTATAAGGCTGACCTGAACGGCACGAACCCTACTGACCAGAACGCTGAAGCTGTCAGCGAGGACTAGAGGGTGAGCGAACGCCGACGCCTCTGGGTTTCTGCGGTTGCCAACAACCTGGCGAGAATTATGTGCACCTGCGATGCGAACGAGGGTGCCATGAAGCTCGCGAGCAGGTTGCCGACTCTGGCGAAATCGGGCACAGCGACTCCCATTGAAGCAATCGCCGCGGAGCGTCATATCGAAGTGCAGAGGCAACCACTGCGCGTGGATGCTGTCTTGAAGGAGACCGCCTCTGGCTACGTCGCGACGATCAATTCGGAGTCCCCCCTCGTAAGACAGCGATTCTCACTAGCTCATGAGATCGGCCACGTAGAGTTGTTTGGGGCGACAGGTTTGGCCCAAGCGTTGCGACACATCTCAGGAGAGGTTATTAGTAGAACAAATGAAGCACGTGAGGTGGAGCACCTGTGCGATGCCTTCGCCGCAGAGCTACTGATGCCATTGAAGGAATGGCGGTCGGTATTATTCAAAGATGGGTTATCGCTACCCCTCCTGAAGGCGCTCAGCGAGCGCTACAAAGTATCGTTTGATGCGGCCAGCAACAGGGTCATGGAGACCGCAGTCCGGAAGTGTGCCATTGTCCTTTGGGAATGTGATTGGCGTGGTGACGCTTTCAAGGGCGGACACGCGATGAGGGTGTGGGCGAACATCGGGTTGCCAGTTGGCTCCCTAGGCGAATATGAAATTGCACCGCGATCTTTTCGGGCGATAGAGGGACTCAGGAGTGGAGAAGGTGTGACGTCGATCCCTTCGAGGATCTACCTTCGCTGTGGGGAAGAAGAGGTGGACTACTATGGAGAGTGGATGATGTACCGGGGTAACCCAACGAGGCTCGTGTCCTTGATGATAGCGGAGCGAGCGGGCTTTGCGTTGATCCGCCAAGGCAATAGATCGGTGAAGGAACGTGCAGAACGTCGATGAGAATGATCTTCCGTCGGATAAGGCCGTGTGTTGTGCGCCACCCAGCCAATCCCGTCCGTACCGACGGCAACCAATATGGACATGGGCGACACTTCGAGGCCGGCAGGATCAGGGCGGCTACGGGAGGGTACAGGAGATACCATGCCAAGACGAAGCCGATACGGCATAGCACAAGATATCCGAACCATGCGCCGCTCTCTCCGCACCCTTGACAGCTCCCTCCGCCGCCTCGCTTCAATGCTGAGTCAACTGGACGGCCGCATCGAGCGTCGACGCAAACCCCGTGCTGGATCGCACCCTCCTCTTTCAGCGAAGGCCCGTGCCTCCCTGGTCCTCCACGGCCGCTACATGGGCTACATGAGACAGCTGAGGCCGAGGCAGAAGGCGCGGGTCAGGAGGATCCGGGAGGCGAAGGGGGTGAGGGCGGCGATTCAGAGGGCGAGGGAGCTGGTCTCCTGATCGGCTGTCACCTCGCGTGAATGCCATGCGTGCCTTCCCATTTGATCAACTAGCGGCTTGGTGGGCGAAGAGCATTTGCTCTAAAGAGCTCATCCTCCTCGGCGAGAATAGCCTGGACTCACTCAAGAGCGCTTGTAATTCGCTTGCTACAGGCCTGTCCATCTCGCTGATTATTCAATTCGCAGTGATGAAAGTTATGAACCCGAATATCTCCTACTTGGAGATCTGTGGCATGCCACTGTATGGACTCGCACAACTGATCAACGTAGCCTTTTTTGTAATGACACTTAATATCGCGGTCTGGTTCTTGGGCTCCCCCCGACGAATCACCAGAGCGGCTACGGCAGCGAGCCTGTACGCTTTGGGTGGCCAGATCCCCATCGTCTGGGCTGTTCGAGTGGAAGTATTCGCTAAAGCGCTCGAGATGTTCATCAATAGGAGCTCACCGAACCTCGACTACTTCGGAGCTGCCCGTTATTTGCTTTTGTATGCCGAGCCGGCGACAGGCGCGGCGCGAGCGCGATCATGGCTGTTCTACGGGGCGGAGTTGACAGTTACATTTTACTTCACACTTTACATACTTCCGCGCGTCCTATCTCAGGTGAAGGCTCTGCGGCTGACGTTTGCGAGAGCGTGGGTGGGAGCCTTAGTTGCTCATATCTTAACGTATTGGTGGTCTAGGGTGCTATCCGGACGTGTGTATTGGCTAATTATGGGTTCGCTGTTGGGGAGCCAGACTTGAGTGGACGGGGGTTTGTGGCGAAGGTGGAGGCCGTTCTGTTGATGGTCTCTTTGGGAGGGGGCTGGTCGTTGTCGGAAGAGATCTCGGAGGTTAATCTGAAGAAGGGTATCGTCTGCGGGAGTGTCGGGGACGGTCGGGGTGGACAGGGACTTGAGCTAGAGTTCATAGTCAGGACAACGCTGACGATTGACTCTATCTATCTCCTGTATCGGAGGGACCTTGAACCGGGGTACAGAAGAAGAAAACTGACACTAACTCCGTCCCTAACGTACATCACGCAGATACCGTACGCGGAGACCATTCAATACTATTTTGAACTTAAGCCGGAGCGCGGTGAGATATTTGGAGTGGCTTCGGCGACGGATCCTAGAGTTCTCGATGCGCACCGGCTGGACGGCGGTGCATGCCGAAACAGGAGGTGGCGGGTCGTGCTACTTGTGCTCCTAGGCATCCTTACCGGCGGCGCAGCCGCCAAAGGCAAGTGATAGACCGTCACGGCGACGATCCGAGGCCGTTGTCCACATGCCGTAATAGAATGCTTGGAGTATCGGATTGTCCCTGACAGGGTAGCCCACGTAATCGCTCCCACGTCGCCTGCTCCCTGGGATGTATTGGCCCGTCGTTGCGAGCGGGTTAGCGTTCCTCGGGAGTTGTGGTGACCGGCTCAACACAGCAGCCCGCGAACGCTCTCCCAGAGTAACCGTCCGCTCTTCCCATGTTTACGTGCGGCACCCTCCCGTGCGATGGTCCTTGTGCCCGAATTCGGGTACGAAGGGAGGAGCGGATGTCGAGGAAGATCGATGTCGCGGAGGTTGCGGGCCGATCGTATTGGCGCGAGGCCGAGGCGCGGGTCATGGTCAAGGCCTGGCAGGGCAGTGGCAGCACGCTGTCGAGGTTCGCGCGGCGCCACGGGGTGGATCCGGGGCGTCTGTCACGGTGGGCGTCGCGGCTTGAAGGGTCCGAGCTGTCGACGATGCGATTCCACCCGGTGCGGCTGGCCGAGGGTGGCGGGGGCCAGCGAGACGGCCGCTCGATCGAGATCGAGCTGGGCGGTGGGCGGTGCGTTCGGGTTCCCTGTGGATTTGAGGCCGAGGACCTGCGGCGCGTCCTGACCGTGCTTCAGGAGGCGCCGCGGTGCTGACGCTGCCCGCGTCGGTGCGCATCTACGTCGCCGCCGAGGCGGTGGACCTGCGCCGTGGTTTTGATGGGCTGGCCGCCGCCACGCGCAGCCTCATCCGGCAAGATCCTCTGAACGGCCATCTCTTTGTCTTCCTGAACCGTCGCCGCAACAGGATCAAGCTGCTGGTGTGGGACCGAACCGGGTATCTCCTGCTGTACAAGCGGCTCGAGCGCGGAACCTTCCACCTGCCCACCGAGCCGGCCGCCTCCGATCGCCACGTGGAGGTGGATGCCGGCGAGCTGGGGCTGATGCTGGAGGGGATGGACCTGAGAGGAGCCCACCGACGCGAGCGCTGGCGCCGTCTTCCGCACGAACGACTGGCGTCGGCAGGCTCGCCTTCCTGACAGACGGCCGAGGCCAACCCCTCCCCGCCGCCGCGGCCGCGCGGTTTCTGCGGCGCGCGCCGCGGACGCCTGGGTGAGAGCCCGCCCCAACAAAAAAACCCAAAAAAGTTCTTGACACGCCTCGGGCCGGTGTGATACCTATCCAGATCAAGATGGCTAGGTCACGCACCGCACTCCTGCAGCATCTCGCCCGGCTCGCCGAGTGCGCCGTGCAGGGCACCCTGGTTGAGGTTTACCTGCGCTGTGGCACGGCCTCCTGCGGGTGCCACCGCGACCCGGCGCGCCGCCACGGCCCGCACCTGTACCTGAAGTTCCGCGATCCCGAGGGGAGTTCCACCGCCCTGTACGTTCCCCGGACTCACGCGTTGGAGGCCCGACGGGCTGTTGAGGCCTGGAGCGAGCTGTGGGAGACGATGGTGGCGTTGGGCCAGATCAACCGGCAGGCCCTGCGTGAGCGGGTGCGTCGCCAGAGGCGAGGTCATG
>JACQOF010000051.1 GCA_016202645.1 bacterium | reverse complement strand
GGCCCTCCGTGGCGCTCAGGTCGTTCCAGTCCCGCGCGGTGTGGTCGGCCTGCAGAATATTTTTGATGTTCGCGTTTGCGTCGAATGAATCAAACCACCCCTCAACCTGCTTGCCGGGCGTGGCGGCCGTCATGGCGTCCCGAAGCTCCGTGCTCATGAAAAACCGGTTGACCATGTAGAAAATGGACTCGTTGCTGTTGGAAATGTGATAGAGCAGGACGTCCTTCATCGCCGAACCCGACGAGTAGGGAGAAAGCGTGATGTTGCCGTTGTCGTCCGGCCCGAAAAAAACTTCGATCCGGTTCCCGGTGGGCGAGGTGAACAGGTTCTGGGGCGATTTGGTGTTCTCGATGAAGTTGTTGTTCAAAAACTGATCATCCAGCTCGTTCAGGTAGGCCTGCGCAACCGACGGCACGCGAAGCATCACCATGTTGTTCGGCTGATTCGAATAGCCCCCGGCCGTGAAATTCATCGACCCCGTCATGACGGAACGCGTGCCCAGGGTGATGACCTTGTTGTGAGTCGCCGAGCCGGTATTGGATGGCGACGCAACCATCGGCACGGCGGCGCTTTTGGTGGCGTTGATGTCGGCCAAATCGTCCCCGTCCGCGATCACCCGAACCGGCGCGGCGCCCGAAACCCCCTGCCGGAGAGTGTGCAGCGCATTAATGCCCCAGCCACTGCCGTTGATCGGCTCGTTGGTTCCCGTCCCCCAAGTAAAAGACGCGATGTAGACGGTATCCGGATTTTGCGCGGAACGGATGTATTGGCCGATATACCGCTCAACCGAAGACGACGAACTGAACCCCGATCCCTCGCCAATTGAAAAGAACGCCCACCACCACGGCGCCGCCTCGGCCGGCGTCGCTCCGGCCAGAAATAGACAAAGACCCATCGCCGGAAGAAGGGCCTTCCAAAATCGCGCGGCCAAGTTGTGAATGATTCCGCCAATAACCCGCGAGCCATATGAGCTGCGACGCCCCACCACCCCACCGACCCCGCAACGCTTTTCTTCCCCGCTATCGTGCCCCGTTCCTGTTATCATGATTCGTTATAAGGGCATCAAACTCACATCGGAACGGACACGCCCTCCAGAACCCATATATAAATAGGAATATATATATAAGCAATTCTCATGCCTATATACTTTCTTATCACCATTTCACAAAATCCCGAGCCCACTTTAAGCTAAAGTCACATATTTATAATTATCTAAATATCAATGTATTATAATTATAGCAAAGTAGACGTATACCTTGGGATGAAATTAATTTCAGATTTTGACTTTTTCTAGCTGTATGATTGTTTAGTCAACAGTCCTCTCGCCCTGTGTTGTTTTTTTAATCATCTGGTTCCGATGATATTTCAGCATGTAAGGCACCCTTAAGGGTGCCCTGCCGTAGGTTTATCCACTCTCCCGCTCCAGTTCGGACAGTATCAAAGGACCTGTGTATCGGAGAAACTGCAGTTGACCTCACCGATACACCGATACTCCGATACCCCGATACTCTCAAGCTAAAGACCCGCCTCCTTAATGACCGCCTCCGTCACCTGCTTCCGAACCCCCTCATCCAACGCAAAAATCAAATCGTAAAACTCCCCATCCTTCTTCACGCTCGGCCACGCCACCCATAACCCATTCTTCCCGTCCAATAACTTGCAGTCCTTGATCTCAATTGCGTCATTAAACATCACATTCGCAAATCCCTTCAAATTCCCCTCCCGCCCAAACTCCCGCCACTTGACCTCCGTCACCTTAAGCTCCCCCGGCGCTCCCTTGGCCGTGGCTTTCCCCGCCTGAATCGCCGCCTTGATTTGATCCGCGATCGTCCGGTCCTTCAAATACACAATATGAAAACTCTGATCCCCTCGCCCAGGGACCTTCGGAAAGAAAAGGCGGTCGTTCTGTAACGTCAATTCCCTGAAGACAATAGCGCCATTTAAGGTGGCGGAGTATTTCCCGCCTTCGCCCTTGCGGATTTCCGTAATGGCCAGACCCGACGCCGTTTTCGGCATATCGACATTTCCGGCCGGCGCGTCCTCATCGGCCATGTCCACCGCCGGACCCGCCTGATCCTGCGCGGACGGCGCATCGGACACCGCCGGCGCCGGCGCGGCCGACGGCTCGGATTTTCCGCAAGCTGTCAGCATCAGAAAACCCAGCACACTGACAATCGAAACATTTCGATTCATGG
The DNA here is from genome assembly GCA_016202645.1 of bacterium. Classification (GTDB taxonomy): domain Bacteria; phylum Lindowbacteria; class 2-12-FULL-62-27; order 2-12-FULL-62-27; family 2-12-FULL-62-27; genus JACQOF01. The sequence goes on along the minus strand of JACQOF010000051.1, from coordinate 31,391 downwards.
AACCCCCCTCATTTTTTTCATTCGTTCGAGTCACCCGCCGACCCGACGCATAGAAGCTGGATTCTGTCTTTTGGATGGCAGGATTGTCAATAAAAAAAGATGGTTGACTGGAGAATTATTTTCAGGTGAAGTTTGCCGCATGGCTTCAGACATCAGGACGTTTTATGATGCCCAGTGGGCGGCGCGCCCGCGGGCGGCGGCCGCCAACAATTTTTTGCGGATTTTCGACCGGGCGATCCGGCATTCCTATTCGATTCTCGGGGATATACGCGGAAAAAAAATCCTCGAAATCGGATGCGGGACGGGCCGGCAGGCGGTGTGGTTCGCCCGGCGGGGCGCGGAGGTCACCGCGGTAGACATTTCGGAGGAGGCGCTCAAGTCCCTTCGGAATCAGGCCGCGGCGGAGAACCTGCCCGGCATACAGATCCTTCAGATGGACGCGGAACATCTCCAGTTTCCGAACGACTCCTTCGACGTGGTCTACGTCAATTCCGTGATGATGCATCTTCGCCACGCCGCGGCTTTCAGGGAATTCGCGCGGGTGACGAAACGCGGCGGCCAGGTCGTGATCCTCGAGCCGATGGCGGACAACCCGGTTCTCATTCTGTACCGGATGGCGGTCTCCCGCTGGACTCCCCTGCGGGCGACGTTCGTGACGACGAGGGCGCTGGATGAGGCCCGGGCGCATTTCTCAACGCTGTCACGGCGCGAATTCTATTTTCTCGCGCTTCTGGCGTTTCCCCTGGGGAAACTCTTTCACGTCTGGACGCCCCTTGACTGGATATCCCGGATCGACGACGCAATCCTCCGGATCCTTCCGGGTCTTGGACGGTTTTTCTGGGTCTCTGTCGCGGACTTTCGAAAATGACCGCGCCGGAAACCAAAACTTGGGACCGATACTGGTCCCGCATCCCCATCTACGACGACGCGCTGGACGCCCTTCGCGGGGTTCTCAACCGGCAGATCAAACGCTACGTCAAAACCGTGCTCGCGCCCCGGGCCCGGACCCTCGAACCCGGCGCCGGGTCGGCCTGCGTGTCGGCCCTCCTCGCGGAGGATGGCCTGAACGCCAGCGCCCTCGACTATGCCTATTCCGCCCTCGCCGTCGCGAGGCGGTTTCAGAGCGGGGCCCGGCTGGTTCAGGGAGATCTTTTCAAAATGCCATTTCCGGACGGCACGTTCGACCTCACCTTCAACAACAGCACCCTCGAGCATTTCAAAAATCCGCAGGACGCCCTGAACGAAATGGCCCGTGTGACCAAACCCGGCGGTCACGTCTTCGTCGGCGTGCCCTTCACCTACGGGCCGCTCGCCGTTTGCAAGCTCAAAAAAAGCAGTTTCAAGGGCGCCTGGGACGGAACGACGTATGACCGAAAGGGCTTGCGCGACTTGTTCGGCCGGGCCGGTCTCCGGGTGATCGGCGACGCCACATTTTTCTTCAGGTGCTTCGTGGGATTGATGGGCCGAAAAGCTTGACCATTCTTCCGGGACGCATGAACTGGTTCCGGACAAGGAGTCGTGCATGCGGGCGCTCGTATTGATTGGGATTATTTTGGTCGGCCTCTTTTTGCCGATCTATCTTGCCGGGGATTTGCCGTCCGGGACGGATCTTGGCAAATATCTGGCGGAAAAATACTTCGCCTTGCGGGAGTTCAGGGAGGGCCGCATGCCCCTCTGGGATCCATTTCTGGCGGGCGGCGTGCCGGCCCACGCCCGCATGCAGCAGTCCACGTTCTATCCAACCACCTGGCTGCTTCACCGGCTCGAGCCGGCGCAGTTTACGATTGCTCTTTATCTGATCCATCTCTTGATCGCGGCCGGATTCACCGCCGCGTATTTACGCAGAATTGGGGTTGGATGGAAGGGTCAGGCGCTTGGGGCGGGCGTGTATGTGCTGTCCCGGTGGTATGTGGACCGCATTCACTCGGGGCACATGAATCTGATCTGCGCCTCGGCGTGGATTCCCGCTTTCTTTTTTGTCGCGCAGGGCGCGATCCTTCGGCAGGGCCGCGGCATGGCGCGCGCGGCGGCGGGGCTGGCGGTTATTTTGGCGCTGCAGTTGGTGGCGGGCCGGCCGGAGGTATTTTATTTCACCGCCGGCGCGGGATTTCTATATTTGTGGGTCGGGCTTGGCGTTCAGGGAGGCGGCCCGGCGGTCCGGCGCGGTGTGGGCGTCGCACTTGCCGCAACGGTCCTCTTTCTACTTCTGGCGGCCTGTCAATTTTTGCCGTCTCTTGAACTGGCGCTGAATTCCGACCGCATGTCGGGGGATCCGGGCCTGACTCTTCGAAACACCTCGCTGCCCCTGCGAAATCTGGCCACGATTTTGCTGCCGGAGACGTACGGCAATCCGGTGGATTACACGTTCTGGGGGACCGGGGATTTTCGAAACAAATATCCCTACTTCGGCACCTTCGCGGCTGTCTTGACGGGCCTCGCGTTTTTTTCCGGGTTTCGGGGCTGGATCGTGAAGTTCTGGTTGATCTTTGGTGTGGCGATGTATGCGCTCATATCGAGGGAGATGATCGGCCTGACGCAATATCTTTGGCGCGCCCTGCCCGGGTTTTCCGTCATCTATCGGGATCTCGACCGCATTCAGTGCATCTTCTACTTTGGCGCGGCGGCGCTGTCCGGCATGGCGCTCCACCGGCTGTTCGACGATCCCGACCACGCGCCGGGGATGGCCTCTTGGCCGAACCGGAAACGGTGTCTGTGGGCGGCGGCCGTGGTGATGGTCGGGGTGGGCCTCTCCTTTCCTCTGGCGGAGAATTTCTATGACCGCGTGGTGGTTCCATTCGCCGAGAAAAAAGTCGCCGAGCTTAACGCTCAGGGGCGAGGCCGGGGGATGGCGGCGGATGAGGCGCGGGAGCGGATGGGGCGGTATTATTCGGAAGGCTTCATGCCCGCGGCGCGATGGGCGGGTTCTCTGGCGGCGGCGGCGCTGGTCATGGCTTCGCTTGGATCAACTTCGTATCGCCGCCGGCTCGGCACGGCGGCGCTCGCGCTCGGCCTGCTTGAATCCACGCTCTATTTCAAACGGTTCCTGCTTCCGGTCTCCCCGGATGTCTACCGTAAACCCACGCCGCTGTCGGAGTATGTCGTGCGGCGGCAGGGCGACTTTCGAGTTGGGCTTTTGCACCAATCCCTGAGCCCGCGTCTGGCGCCCCATTATGGCATTCGCGGCGCCATCGACTACGGGCCGGCCCACGTGCTTTACTACAAGCGACTGGCCGACGTGGGCGGGCCCCCGCCACGCCTCATGGGCAGCGGTTACTATTTGGATGCGGCTGTTCTCCCCTCCGTGAACGTCCTGCGGCTTTTGGGGGCGGGACTGCTCACGACGACGCGGCCGCTGGATATTCCGGGTCTTGCGTTCGATACCGCGTTTTCGAGTTCGACCTATCGCAAGGAGCGATACAAGGATTTTCAGATGATTTACGAGGACACCTGCTACGTGTATCGGGTTGAACGACCGCTCAAACGCTTTGCCCTCTACGCACACATTGAACATCCATCGGTTGACGACGCGACGCTTCAGATTCTGTCGTCCGATCCCGATCTGGCCGGGACGACCCTGTACGTCAGCCCGGGTGAAGACGGCCGGATCCAGGCTGATCCGGAGGCGCGGGGGGAAATCGGCTTGATCGAGGAGGCGCCGTCGAAGCTGAGGATTTCGGGCCGAAGCGACGGGAGGATGGCGCTCTTTGTTGGCGACAGTTTCTATCCGGGCTGGGAAGTGCGGGTGAACGGCGCGCGGCGGCCGATCCACCGGGCGCAGTACGCGTTTCGGGCGGTGGAAGTGCCGGCCGGCGAGTGGACGGTGGAGATGATCTACCGGCCGCTCAGCGTCCGGGCGGGCGCCGGCGCCACGCTGGCGGGACTTGGAATCGTTGCGGCGGCGTTTTTCCGCCGTCGAAAACCCGACGGTTGTTGACCGTCCCCCGGGCGCGTGTTTTAATCCGCTCATGCCCAGCGGAGAAAAAATCGACTACTACCGGCGCCCTGACGTCGCCCGGACGTACCGGGGGGTCCGGTACGGCGGCGGCTCCGGGAATCACGTTCTCCACAAGGAACTGGACCGGATTCTGCCGTACCTGCCGCCGGCCGGCCGGATTCTTGACCTGGCCGCCGGTACCGGCCGGTCCGCGCCCTGGCTGAATGGCCCGGAGCGGGCGGTCTTTGCCGCGGACTCGTCGAATGCCATGCTGTCCCTGGCCGCAGATTATGACCGCCGGCGAGTCCTGGCGGATGCCCGATGCCTGCCGTTTCGGGATGAAAGTTTCGACGCGGTGGTATGCTTTCGACTTCTGTTTCACTACCCGACGCCCATGGACATTATCAAGGAGGCATCCCGAGTCTGCCGGACCGGCGGCGTGATTGTGTTTGAGACCTACCGCTGGAGCCTTCTGATTCGGGACTGGTACATTCCCCGCTGGCTGGGCGGCAGGGTCCACGTCCATTCCGACCGGTTCATCCGCGCACGTTTGGATGAACTGGGGTTTGAGATCGTGGCGCTCTCTTCGGCTTTTCTCTTTGCGCCGACGGCCTACCGCCTTCTGCCGCGATTTGCCCTCCCGGTCCTGGACTACCTGGAACATTTTCTGCCTGAACGCCTCCGGGTTTCGGCTCTTTGGATCGCCCGGAAATTGTCGAAGCCGTGAAGATTCTTCTCTCGTCGTTTCACATTGTTCTTCCCCGGTGCGGCGAAATGAACCAGGCCATGGGAATGCGGGATGCTTTCCGCTCGATGGGCCATGAGGTCGATCTGCACTTTGCGGCGGCCTATGAGGGCGTGGACCACTCGATTCCGCGGGGCCTCCGGGACAAACGCCGCATCCTTCGGAGCCTGCCGGAAAAGTCCGCCGGCGCGGACCTGGTCGTGTTGATTCTTCCAAGCCCGGCTTACTCATCAGACGCGGACCGGATCCGGGAACAAATCCGGGTCCCCCTGTGGGTTCGATACGATGGGGTCCTGGCCGACCGGCAGATTCGGCTGAATTTTCGGCAACTGTGGCGGCATCCCGCATTTTATTTGCCCAGGGTCTATTGGAACCGGATGTCCCGCGCCCGGCAGAGCCGTTTCCTGGCCGACCGATACCTGGTGGCTTCCCGATACCAGCGCGAGGAACTCATCCTGACCGGTTGTCCGCCGGAAAAAATATCCTGCATTCCGAACCTGATGAGCGATCCGCCCGCCAAACACCGCCGGCCGGCCGGGTTCGTCGTCGGCTACGCCGGGCATTTTTTGCCGGTCAAAGGCGTCGAGGTTCTGCTGGAGGCGTTTTCACTCGCGCGGAAAATCATGCCGGCGATCCGGCTCCGCCTCTATCACAGCGGCATCGGCCCGCGACAGCCTGTCGAGGAATGGATCCGCCGCGGGCGTCTGGAGAACGCCGCCGATGTCGTCTTCGGCCCCATTGACTGGGACCGCATCAGCCTCATGGCCCTGCCCTTCCAGTTTTCCTTTGGAACCATCGCCTACCCGCAGACTCTGCTGGAGTGTCTCGCCCGGGGTTGCCCCGTGGTCTCCACGAATATTCCGATTGTGGACGAAATCGTGTCGAACGAAGAAACCGGCGTCCTGGCGCCTCCGGATGATCCGCCCGCTCTGGCCCGCGCCATCGTGGAACTTTTGGCCGACCCCGCGCGGCTGGACCGCATCTCGGCCCGGCAACAGCGCCTCTTTCACGAGAAATTCGCCATGCCGGTCACGATCCGGCAGTACGCGGACCTTCTGAGTTCCGTGGATTCAAGGGAGATCCGAGTGGGATGACCTCCGGAATGGACCTCAGCCTGGTGCTGGCGTGCTACAACGAAGGCGGCATTTTGGTCCCGTCGGTGCGCGAGATATGCGCGGAGCTGGACAACAGCAAATGGAGCTATGAACTGATTCTGGTGGACGACCACAGCCGCGACGAGACTCCGCAAAATGTCCGGAAACTCGCCGATGAGATGCCCGGCGTGCGCGCCGTCCTGCATGATCAAAACATGGGCCGCGGCCGGACCGTCCGCGACGGCCTCGATCAGGCGCGGGGCCGGTTCATCGGCTACATCGACGTCGATCTCGAGGTCCACGCCCGCTACATTCCCGCCCATTTGCGGGCGCTCGAAGAGGGCGCCGACATGGCCCTGGCCTACCGCGTCTACCGGATCAACCCCTATCCGGTCCCTTTCATCCGCCACATCCTCTCGCGCGGCTACGCCGCGCTCTCCCGCCGCGTCCTCGGCCTCCGCACAAAGGACTCCGAATCCGGATTCAAATTCTTCCGAAAAGAAAGCTATGACCGGATCAAGGACAGCTGCGCCGACCCGGGCTGGTTCTGGGACACCGAACTGGTTTATTTCGCCGAAAAATCAGGCATGAAAGTCGCTGAAATCCCCTGTTTGTTTCTTCGCCGTTCCGACAAGGTCTCAAAACTCAACGTCATCCCGGACACGATCCGCTACGCCCGGAACCTGTACAGCTTCGCCCGAAAAAAAAAGATTTGAACAATTTACGGTCTGAGCTTCAGAGCTTCACATGGGGCGGTGGCGGCTCATTGACTGCCGCGTTCATGCGTGCTTTGATCTACACATGCGCGACGAATTAAATTTCTCATTACTCCTGCCACTCTAGGCGACATGGCCGACACGATCGCCGCGAAGGACGTCACGATGTCGTATCTTCTGCAGATCCTGGTCGAGAACAAAGGCTCGGACCTGCACATTCAGGCCGGGGATCCTCCCCGGGGCCGCATCCGCGGGGAACTGGTGACGTTTCCGGTGGAGCCGCTGTCCCCGGACGACAGCCGGCGGCTGGCGGGGGAGGTCCTGCCGGAGCCCGAGAAATTCGCGGCGTTCGAAAAAGCCCGCGAGTTCGACGCGGCCATCGCCTTGGACGGCCTTGGCCGGTTCCGCGTCAACCTGTTTTTCCAGCGGGGCCGCATGGGGATGGTCCTTCGGACAATCGGCACGAAAATCGCGAACATCGACGATTTGAAGCTTCCGCCGGTCCTGAAAAAAATCTGCGACGCCGACCACGGCCTCATCCTCGTGACGGGGGCGACCGGCAGCGGCAAATCCACAACGCTGGCGGCGATGATCGACTACATCAACAGCACCCAAAGCTCGCACATCATGACCATCGAGGACCCGATCGAGTTTGTGCACCAGAACAAGATGAGTCTCGTAAACCAGCGCGAAGTCGGCGCCGACACGCCGAATTTCGCGTCGGCCCTGAAATACGTTCTGCGTCAGGACCCCGACGTCATTCTGATCGGCGAAATGCGCGACATCGAAACCGTGAGCGTGGCCCTGACGGCCGCCGAGACGGGCCATCTTGTTTTCGGGACGCTCCACACGCAGGACGCGGCTCAGTCGATCGAGCGGATCCTGAACCTCTTTCCGGCCGACAAAATCCAGCAGGTGCGGATGCAGCTTTCGCTCGGCCTTCAGGCCATCCTCTGCCAGCGGCTCGTGGCCAAGTCCGACGGCGCCGGCCGCGCCGCCGCGATCGAAATTCTCATCGCCACGCCGCTCATTCGAAAACTTCTGATGGAAGGCCAGACCGCGAAGCTCCCCCAGGCCGTGCAGGCGTCGCAGTCCGAGGGCATGCAGACCTTCAACCAGGCGATCGTCCAGCTGATCCAGACCGGCGTGATTTCCGAAGCCGACGGGCTTGCGGCCTCCTCCAAGCCGGACGAACTGAAACTCAACCTCAAAGGGATCTATTCAGGCACGTCAGGCATGTAATGGCGTTTGTCCTGAAGACCCTCGCCGTCGCCGCGATCGTGGCGGGCGCGTTGAAACTCTACATTCTCTACTACGAGCGGCGGCTGATATTTTTTCCGATCCGCGAAGTCAACCAGACCCCGGCCGACGTGGGGATTTCGTTTGAGTGGCGCCGATTTCTCAGCTACGACGGCAACCAGCTCACCGGCTGGTGGGTCCGGCACCCCGAGCCGATCGCGACGATCCTGTTTTTTCACGGCAACGCCGGCAACATCGGCGACCGCCTCCAGAACCTCGCGCTCCTTCGACAGCGCGGCTTCTCCGTTTTTATTTTCGACTACCGGGGCTACGGCGAAAGCGAAGGCAAGCCTTCCGAGGAGGGACTCAAAATGGACGCGGACGCGGCCTACGAGGAACTGACGGTCCAGCTCGGCGTGCCTCCCGAGGAAATCGTTTTTTTCGGCCGCTCCCTCGGCGCGGTCCTGGCCGCGCATACGGCGCGGGGGCGTCCCATCCGGGGGATCATTCTGGAAGGTTGTTTTCCATCGGCGCGGGAGATGGCGGAGATCATTTTCGCGCCGATCCGTGTGCCGCATCCATTCATCAGCGTCGACCTCAACACCATCGCCTACCTCAAACTGCGTCGATGTCCCCTCCTCGTCATCCACGGCACCCTGGACGACGTCATCCCGTACCGCCTTGGGCAGGACCTCTTCAGCCGCGCCGAACATCCGAAATCCTTTTACGCCGTCGAAGGCGGCAGTCACAACGACTGCTACCTTGTCGGCGGCGCCGCTTATTTCGACCGCATTGCCCAATTCGCAGCCGCTCCAGCCGCCGCTATCCCCTGACAGGACGGTCATTGCGCCCCTTAGATCCTCGCTGAGTTAACCCCCACCAGCCTCTTGGGATTAAAATCTTTCGCCCGGGGTGCCTTGATATGGCCTTCGGGGATTTGGAAAATACGGGCGTAGGGTATCCGGTTCACAATACAATGAATTGAGGTGGGCATCATGTTGACGCAACTCGAAGCGGATTTCATGCCGCTCCTGGCGAGCTGGTGGGCAATTCCCGTCATTTTTGTGGTGCGGTTTATTTCGTGTCTTCTGGCCGAAGGCCAGACGATCCTGGTTGTTTTCGGCAAAGCCAAATCGGCGACGCTGTTGGCCGGGATCGAGGACACGCTGTACTGGGCATCCATCGGACTGGTCGTTCACGAGACCGGCCGGGGGTATCTTTAACGTGGCCGCCGCTGTTTTAGCCTACATGCTGGCGACGGCTGTCGCTGCGAAAATGAGCTGGGGATGCCGGAAGGCTGACCGAGAGTTGGTGGGCGCCCCGAAGGACGTGAGAGTGACCGAGCCTCGCGTGGCGGCCAAAATTTAGGGCCCGGGATTTTTACCCGTCATGAAGGACCGCATCCAGGCGATGTCGTCAGCGTCCAGGCCGCCTGACATCCGGAGGACTGCAAGATAGAGGATCAAGGCGAGAGGAGAGCTCCACCATCCCACGTGTGATTTAAGAAAAAACAAAGCCAGTGAGAAAACAATAAAGGCCGGTAATGGCCCGGAGAGGCCGCGCCACAGGGATACGCCCGGCGACGTTTGACGAAGGACCCGTTCCAGCAGGACAAAGCCAAGCGCCTCGGCGGCCAGTGTCGCCCAACCCGCTCCGACAAACCCGCAGCGCGGAATGAGGACCGCATTGGCCGCAAGGTTGACCGACAGCCCGATGGCCGCCAGAATCAGCAGGGGCTTCAGACGGTTTGCGGCGATCAACAACTGTCCGACCGGCGCCATAACCAGGAGAAGCGCGGAGGCGGCGCACAGAGGCGGAAGAACATTCGCCGCGGGCGCGTAATGGATCCCGTAGAGAAAGGTGATGAGAGGCGAAGACCAAGCGGCGACCAGCGAAACCGCCGGCAGTCCCACCAGCGCCATCACATGGATCGCGCGAGAGGTCAGTCTCCGAAGTTCCGCGGGATCGGCCTGCGCCGCTCTGGACATTGCGGGTAAAAGCGCCGTGAGGAGGCTGGCCGACAGGATGAGGAATCCGTCGACGAAATGATATGCGCTGCGGTAATACCCGAGCTGCCGGTCGTCTGTCCAGGCGGCCAGAAGCAGGTGGTCGATCCGTGAGGTCAGACCGTAGATGCCAGTCAGGCAGGCAATCGGAAAAATCAACAGGAGGAACGGCCGAAAATCCCGGGAATTCCAGGACCACTGAAACCCGCAACGGCGCACAGCGAACCGGTAAAAGGAAACAGCGCCAACGACCGAGAAGGGAACGGCCATCGCCACCAGCCAGATCCAGGAGTACCCCATCGCCACAAGCCCCACGCCAACGAAGCCCGGGAGGATGGAATGGACGAGGGGGATGAAGGGCGTGGGGCGCATATCGCCGGCGGACTGGGCGAGCGCGTTTACGGTCAGGGAGGATACCCATCCAAGCTGGGCCAGGACCAGCATTGCAAAAGCGATGTGTTTGTCCGGATCGAGCCGCTTCCAACCGGCGGCCGCCAGCGCCAGCCCCCCCAGAACCGCAACAATCAGCCAGCGGCAAACCAAGGTGCAGGAGGTCAACGCCGCAGCGGATTCCGGCCGCCGTGCCGCCTCGCGCACCAGGATCACGCCGCTTCCCAGATCGGAAAGCGTCAGCAAGATGGCGCCGGCGGCCATCACCGCCGAGTACGCGCCGAATGCCTCAACCCCGAGGACCCGGGGAACCAGGATGACGAACAAAACGGTGAGGAGCCGCAAGAACAAGTTGGATGCCGTCAGATACAAGACGGCGGAACTTCGTGAGTTCGAAAATCCGTTCATCCGTCAAGGGCCGCCGTCAGGATGGAATCCCAGTAAAAAATTTCCCGGTGGCGTTCACAATTCTCCCGCCAGCGAGCCAGGTCCATCCTCCGTTCTGGAAGCCGGCCCATCGATTCGGTCCACTCATTGTTCGGACAGACCAATCCGACGTCGAGTGCACCGACGACCCGGGACAGGGCCGGCGAGTCTCCCGCCAAGACGGGCGTCCGTGCGACGATAGACAACGCCAGCTTGGCCGGTTGAACCGTGTCGTAATACGGGACGTGACGGCCGTAGGGCAGGAGTGAAACATCGCAGGCGGCCACCAAGGATTCGGCTTCGACGTCATCGAGAACGCCCAAATAATGGATCCGATCATCCGCTCTCAATTCTTCCGTCCACTCGCCATGAATCCCGCACAGCCATAATTCCACATCACGCCGCGGAGCCGCTTGAAACGACCGGACCATTTCTCGAATTTCGATTCGATCCATCGCTCCGGCATAGACAAACCGGAATCCGCCCGGCGGAAGAACCCTGGGCCGAATATCCCTCCGCGGGCGGCCGGTGACGACCGTTCGGATGTTCCGGGCGGGAACACCAAACGTCTGAACAATTTTCGCGCCCTCGGCATCCGACACCACCCAGATTCGATCGACCCGCCTGAAGAGGATTCGTTCCACCCAGGCCGCCGTGCGCCTGGAATAGGCGGATCTGCGGAGAGGCGATTCCGGTTCCATGCTGGGCAGATCGTCGACATCCAAAATCAACTGCCGGGAGAGTATCCATGTCGATATCCTGACTATGACAAACAGGCACAAGCCACCGATCAGGAACAACCAGCGCGGGGACCAAAACCCGTAGACGGCGCCCCGCGGCAGACTGCTGAACCAGAGCCGTAGAACGGGGAAATTCGGATAATTCATAATCACCAGATCTGCTCTGCCAAAAATCATATCAGCCACCCAACACAAAACACCCGACGCGTAGCGGCAGGCCCGGCCGCCGCATCCGGGAGAAGGCGCTGAATGATAGACGCCCCGGACCCTGCTTCCCTTGCGCGTTGAGAAATAGTCCGCCATGCCCAGGATACGGGCACTGCCCCCGTCCCGAACCGAGGCGGGCAGCAGATCGACACCAAAAAACATGCGAATCATTCTGGGCGGCAGACGGCAAACAACTCGGAACACCATTCAGGTATGGAAACCCCTATCCGATACAGTTCGTCCGTGATCGCCTTCGGCCACGTCCGCATTTGAGCATTGGACAGAGGCTTCAAGACAATCCCTCCCCATTTCTCGATTTTGAGGCCTGCGCGACGCAAGTCGGAACGAAGCCGGTCGGGCGTATACACTCTCCGGTGGCCCGCGCGGCGATCCTCGGAATTGAGAGCGGTGAGTCTGGATAGAAGTCCCATGGCCACGCCCACCCGGCGATGAAAGGAATGTGCGTTCGGAACGATGACAAAGAGGCGCCCCCCGTACGCCGTCCACGACGCCGCCCGGCGCAGCAAGTCCACAGGGCGCTGGACATGCTCCAAGACGTGACCCAGAAGAACCACGTCAAACTTTTGTTCCGGGGCATAGGATTCAAAGAGTGAACACTCAAACCGCACGCGCCGGCGCCACTTCTGGCGTCCTCCCCTCCGGCGGGCCCGACGAATTTGAACATCCGATCCATCCAACCCGACCCAGCTCCGCGCCGCGGGGGCCAGTCGTACGGTCACCCCGCCGTCCGCACAGCCGATTTCCAAAACACGCTTCCCCCGGCACAGGGGGCGCAACACCGCCGCCTGGTAGTCGAGCAACCGGCTGTTGAAGCCTTCCCAAGGGGAAAACCGCGCGGCGACACGGCTCAACCGTTTCAGTTCACTGGCGCGGCGCATCGCTTCCAACCTTCGGGGGCCAGTGGCCCAATTCATTCTCGTTCCGCATGACCGTGGGGCAATCCATGTGCCGGATCCAGTGAACGCCGGCCGGAACAGAATTATATTGAGGCAGAGGCGGGATGCCCTCACCGTATCCCAGCTTCATGTAGTAGTAGGGCATATTCACTCCGGCGCGCGTAAAGAAATAACTCGTCGTAAAAAACCGGCCGGCGTTGATCTCCGTCGGGACCGGAACGCCCCCCGCGTTTTCCTTCAAATCGACGCAAAAAATTCCCTCGGGTTTCGGATCGATCGCCAGGATCGCGCGCGTGGCCGCGGCGTTCACGTCATCCCGGTGAACCGTCACCGCGACGGACGGCGTGCCGGTCACGCCGGAAGGAACCAAATGAGGATAGATGTATTCCAATCTCTCGCGCGCCTGCGATACGACCAGCCGGCCGGACTTCCAAAGAGATTGGAACGCCAGATCCCTGCCGGGCAGAAACTCCTGGGCGATGAACGTCCAGGCGCGGCCCCAGGCGCGCCAGTAGGCGATCCAGTGCGCGGCCATGTCGCGGCTCCGCACCGGCGTACTGCCCGTGCCGCCCGCGCCCCGGCCGGCGCGGATCCAGTACGGATAACCCAGCTCCCGCTCGGCCCGGGCCAAATCGGATTCGGTTTCCAGCACGACCGTCGGCCGGGAATGAATCCCCTTCTCATGCCACACCCGGGCCGACGCCGTCTTGTCCTGGCAAACGCGGAGCGCCTCTTTCGCCGGAAGAAACGTCGCCGCCTTCAGGCGCTCCCGGTTCTCGGAAATGACGCGGACTTCCACATCCGGCTGGGGATGGACGAATTCGACGCCCTCCGACTCGATGGTTTGATTCAGAAAATCAATGTACGAAGGATCGCCGCAGGGCGGAGCGAGGATCTTTCGGTCGATGTCCGGCCATTCCAGATGGTAGGAATCGATGTCCGTCCCGACGATATGGACCTTCTCTTCCGCGGCCCTCAGGGAATTCACGAAGTTTACTCCCGCGGGGCCGCCCACGCCCGTGATCAGAATTCGTTTCATGTTGCCTCCGTTCGAGCATCAACCGGCTGTCGTTTGGAGACCTCCAATGGTAGCGTAAGCCGGAAAGGAGAATTTGAGTATAACTAAATGACCGACGTTTTGAAGAGAAATGACGCGCCGAGGGCGGCCGGCGTGGCCGTGGTGATGGTGAATTGGAACGGGCGAAAATGGCTCGAAGGGAGTCTTCCGGCGCTCAAGCAATCCATCCGGAGGGAATGGCCCGTCTACGTGGTCGACAACGGATCAACGGACGGGTCCCCCGAATACGTTCGTTCCAATTTTCCCGCGTTCCGGCTGATGGCCCTCGAATCCAATACGGGGTTTGCACGCGCCAACAATGCGGCGTTACGGGACATCCTCGCTCAACCCCACATCGAGTATGTCTGTCTTCTCAACAGCGATACCCGGCCCGACCCGCAGTGGATCGAACACTTGTTGATCGCGGCTCAGCGCGACGGCCGCATCGGGATCGCAGCTCCCAAAATCCTCAGCATGGACCAGCCGGATCGGATCGATTCAACCGGTCATGTGTTCAGGTTCGGGCGTGTGGTCGACCGCGGCAAGGGCTGTCTCGACCGGGGGCAATACGACCGGAGGACGGCGGTGATCGGCGGCTGCGCCGCGGCCTGTCTTTACCGGACGGAGATGCTCCGGCAGATCGGAAATTTTGACGAATCTTTCGGATCCTATTTCGAGGACGTCGATCTCTCCTGGCGGGCCCACCGGGCCGGATGGAAGGCGGCCTACGTGCCGGCCGCCGTGGTCCATCACAAAGGCGGGGGAACATCCCTGAAGGATCCCACGCTTGCGCGGGCTCTGCGGCGGGCGGCGCTGAAGAACATGGCGGTTTGCATCAGCCGGAACGCGGCGTGGGATCAGAAATGCATATTTCTGGCCGTTCATGCGGCGGCCATTCCCTTTCACGCCTTGCGGTTTCTGTTGGGTGGCCCGCGGTCTGCCCTGGGCCTGCGTTTCCTGAATATTCTGCGGGTATTTCTGAGTCTGTGGCGCAAGGCGAAGATCCGCCCGGTGAGCCTGCAAAATTGTCGACCGCGTCACGTGTGTTATGTGGTTTCCAAACTGGGCGTTGGCGGCGCCGAAAAAAATCTTCTCCTTCTTGCGCGGAATCTGCCCAAAAACCGCTGGGCCCCGATGGTTCTGTCCCTGAACGGCGAGGGCGCCTATGCGGGACTTCTGCGGGAAGCCGGCGTCCCGGTTTACTCGCTCGGGTTTCCGCATCCCCGCTTTATCCCGCGCGCATTTCGATTTTTTTCCAGGTGCTCCTTTGATCTCTTTCACGGCTTCATGTTTCACGGAAATCTCGCGGCGCGTATCCTCGCGGTGATGTTCGACGCGCCGTCCATCAGCGCCCTCCGGGTGGCCGAAGGAGAGAAGCGGTGGCATCTTGCGCTGGACCGCCGCACATCGGCGTGGGTGGACCGGTACACCGCCAACAGCGAAGCCCTGGCCGCATTCGCGCGTGAAACCATCGGCGTTTCTCCGGACCGACTGAGCGTGATCCCGAACGCGCTGGCCGCCGAGGACGGCCGCGCCGCCGCGCCCCGAGATCCTTTGACCGCGCGGCAGAGACTCAAAATCCCTGTAGACACCCGCTTGGTCGCGATGGTCGGGCGGCTTCACATCCAGAAAGATCCGGAAACATTTGTCCGTGCGGCCGCCCTGATCCGCAAAGCGGAACCGGAAACGACATTTCTCATCGCCGGGATAGGACCCCTGCGAGACAAATTGGAAAAGATGATTCGACATCTGGGCCTGACCGACTGTCTGCTTCTTCCGGGCATCGTCGACGCTCAAGACGTCTACACCGCCTGCGATGTGTTTGTTCTTTCTTCGCGCTGGGAAGGGTTTCCAAACGCCGCGATTGAAGCCATGGCGGGCGGCCGAGCCGCTGTCCTATCCGACTTTCCGGGCGCGTCCGAGGTCGTCGATTACGGCGTAACCGGCCTGATTTTCCCGCGGGAAGACGCACAAGAGCTGGCAAGAGCCGTTGTCGGACTTCTCAGAGACGAAGCCATGCGGGTCGCGATGGGTCGGCGCGCCCGGGAAACGGTTCTGGCGCGATATACGGCAGACCGGATGGTGTCAGAAAATTTAAAGATATATGAGCAGCTGATCCCCCCCTCCTCGGGCCTCCCCCTCCAGGGGGGAGGACGCGGCCGCACCAAGCGAGGAAGTGGGCGTTGACAGGGACGGCGCGCGCGAAGTAGTCCTACTGGATCATGGAATCGCTTCCGGAGTGTCTGGTGGCGCTGGTCACCTGTGAAAGTCCCGCCCAGGGCGAGCAAATCGCGAAGGGACTATTGGAAAAGCGTCTAGCCGCCTGCGTGAACATTCTGCCCGGCGCCAAATCGATCTACCGGTGGGAAGGCAAGATCGAGGAGGCCTCGGAGTGTCTGCTCGTCATCAAGACCCAGGAGGCGCTTCTTGGCGCGTTGACGGCGGAGGTCAAGCGCCACCACACCTACAGCGTTCCGGAAGTGGTGTCCTTCCGGATCGAAGGCGGCAACCCGGACTATTTGCGGTGGCTCGCGGACGAAACAACCCCGGCATAAGATGTATTTTCAAGACCTGATCTTCGCTCTGAACACGTACTGGTCCAAACGCGGCTGTGTCATCGTCCAGCCGGCTGGACTTGAAGTCGGCGCGGGCACATTTAACCAGAACACGTTCCTCCGGTCTCTGGGCCCCGAGCCGTGGCACTGCGCGTACGTCGAGCCGTCGCGGCGGCCGACCGATGGGCGTTACGGCGAAAATCCGAACCGGCTTCAGCACTATTACCAGTACCAAGTCCTTCTCAAACCCGCCCCCGACGCCGTCCAGGACATTTATCTCGGATCGCTCCGGGCGCTCGGGATATCCGAGCGCGAGCATGACGTGCGGTTCGTCGAAGACGACTGGGAATCCCCGACGCTCGGCGCGTGGGGGCTGGGGTGGGAGGTGTGGCTGGACGGGCTCGAGATCACGCAGTTCACCTATTTCCAGGAAGTCGGCGGGATCAAGCTCGATCCGATCCCGGTCGAATTGACGTACGGGCTTGAAAGAATCTGCATGGCGATTCAAGGCGTCGACAATGTTTATGATCTCAAGTGGAATGCGTCCGTCACCTACGCCGAGATGCACAAGCGGAGTGAGTGGGAACAATCGACCTACAACTTCGAAAAATCCGATCCTGATATCCTGTTCCGGCTGTTCGACACGTTCGAGTCGGAAGCCAAACGCCTGATGGCGGCCGGCCTGGTGCTTCCCGGATTCGAGCAGGTCCAGAAATGCTCCCACACGTTCAATCTTCTCGACGCGCGCGGCGCCATCAGCGTGTCGGAGCGGATGAAATTCATCCTGCGGGTCCGGGACCTGGCGTCGCAGGCTGCGACCGGGTATTTGCGGCTCCGCGAGACGCTCGGATTTCCGCTGGGGAGGGAAATTCAAAATGCCGAGAAATAAGACCCCCCTCCCGGCCTCCCCCTCAGGGGGGGAGGAGCGTAGGCAGGATCTGTTGTTGGAGATCGGCACTGAGGAGATACCCGCGCGATTTTTGCCGGCGGCGGTTCGCCAGCTGGAGGAATCGGCCAAGCGGATCCTGGCTGACGCGCGTCTTCCGGCCAAAAGCATCGCCGCGTACGCGACGCCCTGCCGGCTGGTGCTTCATGTGATGGGTCTTCCGGCCGCCGCCGCGACCCGCGTGGTGGAAAAATCCGGGCCGCCGTGGGACGCGGCGTTTGACGCGGCGGGCAAGCCGACCGCGGCGCTGACGGGGTTTCTAAAATCCTCCGGGGCCGCGGCGAAGGACATTTTCAAACTGGAAAAAAAAGACCGCGTCTTCGTCGGCGTCCGGCTGACCGAGAAAGGCCGGACGGCGGGCATCATTCTCCCGCAAGTCCTGCCCGGATTGATTTCGTCCCTGCATTTTCCGAAAAACATGCGCTGGCGGACCGGCGACCCCTCCGCGTTCGCGCGGCCCATCCGGTGGATTTTGTGCATTCTTGGCCGGAAGGCCCTCCGGTTTACGGCGTATGGCCTCACCGCCTCCGCACGGACGTTCGGCAACAAGTTCTTTTTTCCGAAACCGTTCCGGCCTTCCACCGCCGCGGATTATTTCCGCCACCTCGAAAAACGGGGCGTGATGGTTTCAGCCGGGCGGCGGCGGGAAAAAATCCTGAAGGAAACCCGGCGGCTCTTGGCCCGAAAAAACTTCAAGTGCGACATGCCGGAGGCGCTTCTCAGCGAAGTCGTCCATCTGACGGAATACCCGACCGCGCTTCTGGGCCGGTTTGACGAGCGGTTTCTCGATATTCCCGACGTGATTTTGAAATCAGCCATGACCCACCACCAGCGGTATTTCCCGGTGCTGGGCCGCGGAGGGAAAATCGCGCCGTATTTCCTGGTCGTGCGGAACGGCCCGCCCGACCGCCGCCAGGTCGTCGCCCGGGGCAACGCGCGGGTGTTGACCGCCCGGTTTTCCGACGCGAAATATTTTTTCGAAAACGACCGGAAAAAGAAACTGGCTGACCGCATCGAAGGATTGAAGCGGGTGGTCCACCTCGAAGGCCTCGGAAGTCTTCACGACCGCGCCCGCCGGATCCGGGACCTGATGGTGATCCTGCCGCCGCGAATCGGCGTTGAGATCGACCTGGAGCGGTACGGGGAGGTCGCGTATCTCTGCAAGGCGGACCTCCTGACCGAAGTCGTCGGAGAATTTCCGGAACTTCAGGGCACGATGGGCCGGATATATGCGCAACTCGAGGGCCAGCCCCCGGAAATATCCGACGCGATCGCGGAGCATTATCTCCCGAAAGGCCCGCAGGACGATCTCCCCGCCAGTCCTCTCGGGGCGCTGCTTGCCCTCGCCGATAAATTCGAACTGCTCTTCGGCGTATTCTCGCTTGGCATCCGCCCGACCGCTTCCGCCGACCCCTACGGCCTGCGGCGCGCGGCGATCGGCATTTCGCGGATCCTGCTCGCGCGGGCCTGGCACCTGCCGGTGGGGAAACTTGCGGAGAGCGCGTCCCACATTTTTCCGGACGCCGCCGCGCTCAAGACCGCCGTCCCGGCCGCGCTCGATTTTTTCCGGGGCCGGCTCGAGGCCCAGCTCAAGGAAACCTATCCGGCCGAGTTCGTCGCCGCCTGTATCAACGTCTCGGACGATCCCTGTGAAGTCGCCGGCAAGGCCGAGGCCCTGCGCAAAGTCTCGGCGGAAAGCAAGACCCGGTGGGTGACGCTTCTCCGGACCGCGAAGCGCGCCCACAACATCGTGCGCGCCGAAGCGAGTCTCCCGGCCCTCAACGCCGGCGCGTTCCGGCAAACCGAGGAGACCGCGCTCTATCAGGCCTTCAAGACCTGGCAGACAAAAGTCGGCGCCCTGCCGGACCGGAAGTACACCGACCGGCTCCGCGCGATCGTGGAGATGGCCGATCCCCTGAACCAATTTTTCGAAAAAGTCTTCGTGATGGTGGACGACGCCGACTTGAAAAACAACCGCCTCGCCCTCATCCGTTCGATCAGCGAAGCTTTCCGGTCCTACGCCGAATTCGACAAAATCGCCGTGACCGACTGACCGGGGTTGACGCGGGGCCGGACAAAATATAAGAAATTCGGATCAAATTCGAATCAACATTAATTAAAGGAGGACAGACGATGGCAGAAGTTCTGGTTGTAACGAGCAAGGTGAAGAAGGTCGCCAAGGAAGCGGGCATGCGCACGGGCGGGGACGCGATACAGTCCCTGAGCGATTTGGTGGTCGCAAAACTCAAGGAAGGGATCGAAAAGGCCAAGGCGGCCGGCAAGAAGACCGTCCAGGCATCCGACTTGGCGTAAACCCACCCAAGACGGCCTCGTCCAAAGTCCTGGATTCCCGCTTTCGCGGGAATGACGCGGACAGGGTCTTACAGTTTAACCGTGGCGAATAGTCCCGGTCTGAGAACGTGTTTGGGATTATCGATCAGAATCCGGATCTTGAAGGTCCGGCTGGCCGGGTCGACCGTGGGGCCGATGAAGACCACCTTGCCGGCGTAGGTTTTCGGCGTGATGGCCGGGACGGTGACTTCCGCGCGCATGCCCCTCTCGATCCGGCGGATTTCTGACAGCGGCAGGTTGAGTTCTACGTAGAGGCTGTCGGTGTAAATCACGTCGCAGAAGGGCGACCCGGCGCCCGCGTATTCGCCGGGGGCGTAGTAAAGTTTGGTGATCGCGCCGGCGGCGGGCGAGATGAGGGTCAGTTTTTCGAGCGCGAGGGTTTTCTGATCCCGGCCCGTCATTTTCTGCGCGATTTTCATTTCCTGCAGGATCACGTCCTCTTTCCGGGGTTCGGACGCGGCGATTTCCAGTCCAAGCCGGAGAGACTCGACGGAGAGCGCGGCGGTCTGGTGGGCATTTTTCGCGTCGGCCACCTCTTTTTCCGACACCGCCTTCTGCTCAAACAGCCGCTCCACCCGGTCCAATTCGGCCTTCGCCTTCTCTTCCGAAAGTTTTGCCTTCTTCAGGTCAACTTGCATCTTTTCCAGTTCCTTGGGTTGGCGGCCTTTTTTCAATTTGTCCAGGGACACGCGCAGTTCGTCGATTTCATGTTCCGACAGTTCCATGTCCAGCTGTTCCTTGGCATCGTCCATCACCGCGAGCGTATCGCCCACCTGTATCCAGTCTCCCTCCTTCACGAAAATCTCCGTGACCGTCCCCGACGCGCGGGGGGAGACGGATACATCGAGATAGGGCACCACGAGGCCGTTTGGATAGACGTCCGCGTGGGCAGGGATAGAGGGAGAAAGGGAGAAAGGGAGAAAGGATAAACAGAAAAGAAGGGAGAGAGGGATAGAGGGAGAGAGGGAGAAAGGACAAAGATTTCCCCGGGTTCCTCTGTTTAACTTTCTCCCTTTCTCCCTTTCTCCCTTTCTCCCTTGCATAGGCGTCATCTCTACCATACCCACGTCATCCGAAACCAGTGCGTCGGCTGTTCGAGAAGCCGGTCGAGGGGGCGCCACTTGCCCGCGTGGATCCGGCCACGGCCGGACATGCCGGCCCGCAGGGCCCGGTCGGCATTCGAGATGGTGGCGTAGGCGTTGTAGAAAATCTGACTTTCCACGGGTTCCGCGTCGAGGCCGATCCGGTCGATCTTGACGTCAAAGGCCCGTGCCGGATAGGCCGAGACTTTGAAGTGGACGGGCTGGCCGGCCTGGATGTACCGGATCTGTTCCTGCGGCACGAGGAATTTGACCTGAAGCTCTCCGAGGTCGACGACTTCTCCGACGATCGACCCCCGGCTCACGTTTTCTCCGACTTTCTGGGAAAGATCCTTCGTGAGGACCTGGCCCTCGTACGGAGAAATGACTTTGGTGTTATTCATCTTCGAGGCCAGATTGGCGAGTTCGCGCTCAGCCTGCGCAATCTCGGATTCCTTCATCCTCGCCTCCGCCATGTTCGAGAGGCCGATGGCGCGCAGATACGCCTGCCGCGCCAGTTCGCGCTTGGTCGTCAGTTTCGAGCGTTCCTGCTCCATGTCCAGCACGGACAGTTCCGCGAAGAGATCCCCGGCTTTGATCATATCGCCCTCCTGGAACTGGACCTTTTCCAGGAGCCCGCTTTCCTTGGCGTAAATTTTATATTTGACGATCGGGATGATTTCGATATCCCCCGCGATCTGGTGCTCGATTTTGGGAATGGTGAGCAGAGCCCCGAGACCCGCGAGGACCGCCAACCCGATCGCCGCCGCCACAAGCGGGCGTTTCCCGACCGCGCTCTGGCCGAGGGACGAGAAGAGCGGAACGGATTTATAAAGTTCCGCGTTCCGGAGCGAAACGGTGATCTGGTTGGCCAGGAGCGTGATCATCTCCATCTGCGCGGGCGGAATAAAATTCTTGTTCTTGCTCTCCATTGTCATCATCGCCAGCGCGCCCTGGTCATCCGCAAGGACCCTCGCGTAGAACGCCGCCACGCCGGCGGCCTTGAGATACTCCTTGACCGCCGCCGCGCCCCCCGACTCGGCGAGATAGGCTTCGGCATCGGGGATGTAGAGATCCTTGTCGAGCCCATCGACGGCGTTGTCGAGAGCCTTCATGACCGGATCGTTCATGTCGATCTTCGTCACGCCCGAGACCGCCTTGAGGTCGAACTTGTTTTCGTTCTTCACAAACATCGCCGCCCGGTCGTAGGGGACGACCTGGTTGGTGAGGTTCACGACCGTGACGAGGACGCTGTCGATGTCGAGGTTGGAGGAAACGTCCTTGGAAATCTCGAGCAGGGTCGACAGGTCCTTGGCTTTGCGTTCGACCTCGTACAGCGTCGCGTTTTTGATGGCGCTGGTGGAAAGCCCCGCGAGGCTGGACAAAAGTTCCATGTCCTCCTTGGTGAAGAGGTCATCCTGATGTTTTTTATTGATGATCTGGATCGCGCCGATGGCCTCGTCCTGGTGGATGAGCGGCACGGTGATGAGGGACTTGGTTTTGAACCCCGTCGCGTCGTCGACTTTCCCCGAAAAAAGTTCCGACTTCGACGTGTCCTCCACGATCATCGGCGTCTTCTTCGACACCACGCTTCCGACAATCCCCGTCCCGACCCCGACTTTCACGCCCTTCAATTTTCCGCCCGTCGGCCCGGCGGCGACCTTGCAGGCCAGTTCCTGGCCCTCCCGGAGCCACACGCTTCCGGCCATGGCGTCGAGGATGGCGACGACGCGTTTCAAAATAATGTCGAGCAATTTGTCGAGTTCGAGGGTCGTGCTCTGGGCCTTGTTGAATTCGTTGAAGACCTGGATGCGTTCCTTCGCCTTTTTCTCGTTCTCGAACGACCGCGCGTTGACAAGAGCCATGGCGGCGTTGTCGGCCAGGACGCGGCAGAGTTCCAGGTCCTCGTCGCTGAACTGTCCGGTGTCGCCTTTCTTATTCAACACTTGGATGGCGCCGAGAACGCCGGTCGAGGCCACGAGGGGCACGCAGATCATCGATTTCGTGACGAACCCGCTTTTTTCGTCCTTCTTCCCCGCGAACCGCTTGTCCGCCGTGGCGTCCTTGACGATGGTTGGCTTCTTCATGTTGATCACCCAGCCCACCACCCCGGTGCCCTTGGGCAATTCCAGACCCTTGACGCTCTCGCTTCCCGGCCCGAACGCGTTTTCGCAGGTGATGACCTTGCGCTCCTCGTCCCACAGCCAGAACGACCCCGCCTCGGCATCGGCCGCCGTGAGAACTTTTTCGAAAACTTTCGGCATGAGTTCCGCGACGTCGAGGGTGGCGTTGAAGTCCCGGTTGAGGCCGTAGAGGAGGGTAAGCCGGTCGAGTTTCGCCTTCAGATCCTCCTGGCCCTCCACCGGCGCCGCTTCCGGCTCGCTCACAGGGAACCTCCCGTCAGCAGTTCGAGCTGGGCGAGCGCGACGGCGACAGAGTAGAGGTTGTTTAGTTCCTCGACGCGCGCGCTCACGAGGGCTTCTTTCGCCGAAATCACGTCGGTGATCTCGGCGCGGCCGGCATCGTACTTGGCCTGAGATATCTCGAGGCGTCTGGCTGCCACCTCCGACGACTGGCGGGCGATCGCCAGCCTCCGGCGGACTTTCAACAGCTCCTGATAATTCTGGGTCGCGTCCAGCAGGAGCCCCTGGCTGAGTTCATC
Source organism: bacterium (assembly GCA_016202645.1). Lineage (GTDB taxonomy): Bacteria > Lindowbacteria > 2-12-FULL-62-27 > 2-12-FULL-62-27 > 2-12-FULL-62-27 > JACQOF01. The sequence continues at coordinate 8,326 of JACQOF010000051.1, read as the reverse complement.
CCGCACGAGGACTTTCGTGCTCAGGTCCGCTTTGGCCAGCTCAAGGTCCGCCTGCTCGGTGACTTTCTTGCCGAACGGAAAGTCATACACCAATCCAAACGCATATTTTTCCTCCGGATCTCTCAGGACCCTCGGGACGCTCCGCCGTTCGCCCTCCATGGCCAAGGTGGACGTAAAAGCGAAACTCGGCTTGAGTTTGCCCCGGGCCTCCTCGACCGAAACCGACGCCAGGTCGACGTCCTTGTTGGCGCGTTTGAGTTCGTCGCTGGCCGACACGACCCGGGTCTGAATCGCCTTGATCGACAACTCCTCGCCGTCGTCGGCCGGAAAGGATTCGGTCAGGTCATAATAGTCATCCAGAGGGAGGCCGATGAGGCTGTTGAAACCGCTGAAGGCCTGTTGTTCCGAAAACGTCGCGTCGGCCAGGTCGGCCCGGTTCCGGAGGACCGCAAGTTCGGCCTGGGAAACGTCAAGGTCGGTGACCATCCCGACGCCCAGACGCTTCCGGGCCAGTTCAAGCCGGACTTCGCCTTCGGCCAGCGAATCCTTCCGGAGGCGCGTCATCTCCCGGGCTTTCAGGAGATCGTAATATCCCTGGCGGACCGAAAAGACCAGGGTTTTCCGGGCCATTTCGAAATCGAGCCGTGACTGTTCCCAGATCATGTCGGCGGTCTGCCGGCTCAATCGGCCCTTGTCCTTGTCCGGCCCGTAAAAGGGAATGGTCAGGTTCAGCCCGACTTCCGGATTGATTTTTTCCGTGAGGTACTGATACCGGGTGACGTCGCCGCCGGCGGTTTGTTCCAGGAGGGAAGTCGGCTGGCCGATTTTCTTGTATTTGTTCCGGACGCCGGAGCTGTTCAGCTTGGTGTAGAAGTCCGCGTCCACGCCGGACGCAAAGGTCCGTTTGAAATCCCAGGCCGTGTTGGAACTGAGAGTCTTGGCGCGGGTGAATGAATAGACCTCGCCGGTCGCGGTCGAATATCTGGAATAACTGCCGGTCTCGTCCCGTTTGAAGTCCATTTTGCTTGAGAAGGTCTCGACCCACCCGAGCCCGTGGAGGGTCTTCAAGTACGTCAGCCGCGCCGACTCGTGGGACAGGTTCGCCTTGGCGAACGTCGGATTACGGTCCAGCGCCAGTTTCAGCGCGTCCTGGATCGAGAGGATTCGAATTTCCTGCGCATAAGCCCCGGCGAAACCCGATAGACCCAGCAGGAGGGCGAAGACCGCAGCCGCTCGGACACGGCTCATACCTTCCTCCCCCCTTGCGGGGGAGGTTAGGAGGGGGGTTGCAACTCCAAAATATCGTGCTTTTCCTTCGGAACCCCCCCATCCAACTTCCCCCTCGAGGGGGGAAGGGTTAGTTGTGCAAATGCGGTAAATCAAATTTACAACAGTCCAGTTCATAACTCCTAAAAGGCATCTCATGGGTGTCCAATCTTGTATCATAATTCATCTCCCCCCTGACTCAAGGCCAGGAGGCGAGTTTGGTTTGATTCTTAACCAGAATCAACTTGTTTTGAAGAATGTCGATCGATCCCTCGCGTTTGAACGTCACGAGGGCCTTGCAGACCGACTCGCGGTTGGTCCCGGCGAGGGAGGCTAGTTCGCGCTGGGTGATGCGAAGTTGAAGCACGACGCCCTGGGATTCAGCCCGGCCGGCGTCAGAGACGCCGACACTTGGGGCCGCGGAGCCGCTGATCCGGCCGAATTTTTCGGCCAGTATCAGGATTTTGTCCGCGATCCGCCCGTTGGTGCTGCGGCTGGTGAGGACGTCCTGTTCGCGGAGAGATGTTTCAAGTTCGTTTGCGGCGTGCTGAAAGAGCGCCTCGCAGAATTCCGGCGAGGATGCGGTCAGGTCCGTCAGGATGTCGCGCGGAAACGCGCAGGCGCTGACAAACGCAAGCGCCTGGGCGCTGTACAAATGACCTCCGGACGCGTGGAGCGAGTCGGTGCCGACCATGTCCCCCTTGTACCGAAATCCCCAGGTCCGGTCGGTCTCGCCGAGGTCCCGGTAAAGTTTGACGAGTCCTTCGAGAATCAAATAAACCGCCGTCACATCGTCCCGCTGGTGAAACATCAGGGAATATTTCGGAATCCGGACGAGACTGCCCTTGGCCACCAGATCGCGGCGGATTTCTTCCGGCAGACCGGCGAAGAGGGTGTGTTTGGCGAGCAGGGGAAACGCCGACGGCGGGGCCGCCATGCCGCGTTTCTGTCCGAAGCGGTGAAGGAGGGGCATGGTCAGTACATGAACAAATCAAGTCTGAAGAATCCCGCGAACCACCGTGCGATGGCCGCCGCGGGCGTCGATCTTCGGACGTCGATCTTGGCCATGCCCGTCATGCCGGGCCGGAGGGCCAGTCCGGAGGCGAGCCAGTTTTCGCCGTATCGGAGGTCCGGGTTGGGGATGGCGATCCTCGCGGTAAATTTCCGGGTCACGCCGCTGGTATCCGCGACCGCGTCAATCGCCTCGATGTGCCCGCTAAAAAGCCGGCCCGGCAACGCCCCGAGTTTGACCCGCGCGGAGGTGGCCCGTTCCGCAGGTTTCCCTTCCGCGCGCAGTCTCGACATCTGCCGCCGGTCCCGCACTTCCCCGGCTTCGCGTTCCTCCAGCTCCACCACGGAATACAAGTTGGCCAGGCAGGCGATCTCCATGATTTTGTCTCCGGCATTGAAATATTTCCCGGCAAGTTCCTCTACCGCAGGCGTGAGGACAAGTCCGGTGGCCGGCGAAACCGTCTTGAGCTTCTGCATCTCCCGGCGGATCGCCTCGCGTTCCCGGGAGCTCTGAGATTCCCGGAGCTGGATGTCCTGAAGACTTCCCAGCTCGCCGTCCGCGACGGCCTGGTCCCTCTGCATGTCGAATTTCCGGTCTTCCGCCGCCAGGTCCGCGAGTCGGCGGCTCTTGTCGGGGTTCGTCATCAAAAACAGCGGCTGGTCCATCTTCACTTCCTCGCCGCCCCTGATGTAGACCTCCTCCAGAAACCCGTCCACCGGCGCCCGCACGGTCCACCGGTCGCGCGACTCGACTTTGATTTCCTTCTCGATGACGATGTCGTAGGGCGCGGTGAAGCAAGCCGCGATCACGGCGATGAGGAGCGCGCCAGCCGCCAGGCGTGTCTTGACGCCGCCGTAGGCCGCCTCCTCATACAGATAAAAATCCTTGAAAAATTTCGTCGTGGCCGAGATCTGGCCGCTCAGGAGTTTGAGGCAGATGAAAATGAAAACCGCGGCGCCGGCTTCCGGATAGAGCGGGAAGAACTCAAGGATCGGGTCTTTGATGAGGTACAGGATGCCCGCCAGCATAGACACGATAAAGAGCGTGGCGCAGATTGAGTAGATGATGTAAATGCGGCGTTCCCGCGGCGTGAAGTCGTCCTCTTCGATGTCATCCCTCTTTTTGTATATCCTCGTCAGAAACTTCTCCAGGGCGTCCCCGGAATTTTGTTTGAGGTTCGGAAGATCGACCATTTCGGAGAAGGCATAGTAGCCGTCGTATTTGACGAGGGGGTTGAGATTAAAGAGCACGGAGGAGATGCCGCACACCGTCATGGCCTGGTAGCAGATGGCGTTGAGGCCGGAGGTGGGGTCGGTGAGAAGCCACACGAAACAAAAGAGACTGCCGATAAAAAATTCCACGATGATCCCCGCGAACGTCACATAGAGCTTGTGCTTCTTGTTCGCGAACATGTAGGCGTCCGTCACGTTCGCGTAGAAACAGGGCTGGAAAAAGAGCACCAGAAACCCCATCTCATGGACCTCCCCGCCGTAGTGCTTGCAGGTCAGGCCGTGCCCCAATTCGTGAAAAGCGATCACGCAGATGATCGTCAGCCACAGCCAGAGGAGACTCGACGCGGTCTGCTCGCTGAAGGAGAAAATGGCCGCGATGCCGTCCAGGAATTCCTGCCAGTTGTACCCGATCGCCACGCAGGCCGCCAGGATCACGAGGCACATGAACGCCACAAAGGGTACGCTCCAGATCCATTTGATGTACGGATGAATGCGGTCGAAAAAATCGTTCGGGTCGACCAAGGGGAAACGCTTGAACATGACCGATCCCTTCTTGCTCATGAGTTTGCCCTTGCGCTCCTCCTTCAGCCGCTCAAGAAGGAGCGCATTCCGATCCGCGGCGCCCTTTTCCAGAAGCTTCATCTTATCGATCTCGCCGAGAAATTCCTTGAGTTCGTCCATCGTCATTTCGGCGTCCGGGTGCTGGGCGTTGATTTGCTCGATGATTTTGGGCGGAGGGGTGGAACCGTCGAGGAGCCGGAAGAGGGCGATCTCCAAGGCGCCAAACTGGTAGTACTTGACCGTGATCGGGTCCTTGATGACCAGCAACCTCTCCCCTTGGCGAACCTTTTCAACGAGGATTAAATCCTCTCTGAGTTTGGGTCCAAGCCGCTTAGGGGTTGCCTCAGGCATATCTACTTAGGGCTTATGCCAATGGATTGTGGATAAGTCAAGGGGAAAGGCTTGGCGGGGGGCCTCTATATAATATGGAGAGGTGGGTGGGTTGGGCTCAGACCGTGGTATTGACTGGATTTTGGCAAATTCGATTTACAGCCATTGCACAACCAACCCTTCCCCCCTTGAGGGGGAAGTTGAATGGGGGGTTTCCGAAGGAAAAGCACTGTATTTCGGAGTTGTAACCCCCCTCCCTGCCTCCCCCTCAAGGGGGGAGGAAGAATTTTGCAAAACTTGACACGGTCTGACCCAGTGTCCTCAGACCATGTATTTTTTTATATCTCTGGGCCACAAAAAAATCATCCACATATTGTGGACAAGTGTATGTGATTTTTTCACATTTTCGAAGTGACGTAGAAGACAGTCCCTTTGTGCCTATTTTGACAACGAATCCTTTGTCTTTTAGATGATCCAAGGATACAAAAGCAGAGGCTAACAGGGGGATTGGGGGGACAAGAAAAAAGACAAAGATTGTCCTTAAATCCGTTGAGGAGGTGGCAGTTTGGCAAAGGACGACGGAAGGAAAGATGGAGGAAAGGCCAAGAAGAAAGGCGTCAAGGTCCAGAAGCTGGACGAGATTGTAGCGCCCGGAGCGTTGGGCGTTCCGATCGCTGACGCAGACGCCGAGAGCATGGACGCCGAGGCGGACGCAACGACGGCGGATGCCGGCAGTTATGACATGTCGCAGTACGATTCCGGCGCGGACGCCGGGACGACCGACACAGTCACCATTCCCGAGAATGGTGACGCGACGGTTGCGGCGACCGAACCACCGCCTGCTGAAGCTTACCCGATGGACGCGACCGTCAACGCGGATGGATCCGCGACGATGTCGTGTCCGGAAGGCACCACGTACGACGCGGACGCGGCGGCCCTGGTGGTTCCAGCCGATTCGGCCGACACGGTCATGCCGGAGAATCTCTCGACCACACCGGACGGCGGAGTCGTGGCGAATTGTCCGGACGGCTGTACGTACGACGCCGACGCGGGTGATGTGACATTTCCCCCGGGCGACGCCGCCATGGTTTTGCCCGAGGATCAGACCGTGAACGCGGACGGAAGCGTGACGACGGAAGTTCCGCCGACCGCGACCGTCGACGCCGACGCCGGCACGATCACCGCGCCGGCGGCGGATGCCGATCAATTCCTGCCCAATGACACAACGGTGAACGCGGACGGTTCCGCGACGGTCGCGATGCCGGAAGGCACGACCTACGACGCCGACGCCGGGACCGCAACGGTTCCGAACGACGGGGCCTACGTCGCCGAGCCGGACTACGCGAGCGTGAATCCCGACGGGAGCGTCACCTGCGAGTGCCCGCCGGAAACTTCGTTTGACGCCGAATCCGCAACCTTGGAACTTCCGCCCGAGGGCGCCGACATGGTCGCCCCGGACAACTGCGCCGTTCAGCCCGACGGAGACGTCGCGGTTGCGGTGCCGCCGGAAGGCAGTTTGGATCCTGCCGCGGGCGAAGTCACGATGCCCCCGCAGGACGCAGTCGATACCTTCGCGCCCGCCGTGGACGCGACTGTCCAGCCGGACGGCGACGTCGCGGTGGCGTGTCCCGAGGGGACGACCTACGATCCCGCAGCGGGAACGTTGGATTATCCCCCGGCCGACTGCCCGACCGTTCCGCCCGAGATGGACATTGCGCCGGACGGATCGTGTACGATGGACTGCCCGCCGGAGACCACCTTCGACGCCAATTCGGGCACGTTGGAACTTCCGCCCGAAGGCACCGACATGGTGACGCCGGAGTATGCGGAGGTCAACCCGGATGGCAGCGTCACCTGCGACTGCCCGCCGGATACCACCATCGATCCCAACGCGGGAACGATGACCATGCCGGCCGACGGGGCTTCGGAAGTTTTTCTGCCTTCGCCGGACATGGAATTCCAGCCGGACGGCGCGATTGCATGCGAGGCGCCGGAAGGCACCACCTTTGATCCCAATGCCGGGACAGCGACGATTCCGGCCGACGCGACGGCGGACTACATTCCGCCCGACATGTCGATCAATCCCGACGGAAGCGTGGCCTGTGAGATCCCGCCGGATGCGAAGGTCGACGCGGACGCCGGCACCATCACCTGTCCGGAGGCGGATGCGCCGAGCTACATGGACGCGCCCGCGGACACAGTGGTCGCCAATCCGGACGGCACGATGACCGCCACAATGCCGGAAGGAACCACCTATGACACCGCCGCCGGAGAATGCATCGTTCCGAACGCCGGAGCGGATGCGGTCATGCCGGCGGGGGAGACCGTCAATGCCGACGGGTCTCTCACGGTGGAATGCACCAATATCGATCCCAACGCAGGCACATTCGACATCCCGCCAGGTTCGGAAACCTGGTCGGGAATGACCGGTTGCGAGTATGTTCCGCCCGGAGGGGAAGCGCCGCCGCCTGATGGCGATCCGGCCCTTTCGTTTGATCCGGCCGCCGGGACCTGTACGTGCGACTATCCGACCGCGGGCGATGCCGCATGGTCGGCGGATCCGGCTGAAGGCACATTCACCGTGCCGAACGCCGACGCCGACGTGGTGATGCCGCCTGAAATCGCGGTTAATCCGGATGGAAGCGTCTCGATGGATTGCCCGGAGGGAACCACCTTCGAGGCCAATTCCGGAACGCTGGAACTTCCACCGGAAGGCACCGACATGGTGCTGGAGAACACCGGTTCGGGAAGCCTCGAGCCGGCGCCGGCCGGAGCGGAAGGCGAGTATGTCGTCGCGGTGGAAGTGGGCACGCCGGCCGACGGGGTCAGCTACGATCCCGCCGCCGGGACCTGCACCATGCCGCCCGACAATTTCGCCGACACCTACGCCACCACCGACATGACCTTCAACCCGGACGGTTCCGCGACCTGCGAATTGCCGCCGGGAACGGAGTACACGCCGGAGGGCGACGCGTTTGTGATTCCGAACGACAGCGCCGACATGGTGATGCCGCCGGAAGTCACGGTGAATCCGGACGGCAGTTGCACCTGCGACATGCCTCCGGGCACGACCTATGACGCTCCCGCCGGGGAACTCACCGTTCCCCAGGACGGCGCAACCATGGTCATGCCGGACGGATGCGAGCCGCAGCCGGACGGTTCGGTGATGATCGATCTTCCGCCCGGAACCACGATCGACGCCGACGCTGGCGCGATCACAGTGCCGCAGGCGGAAGCCGACGCGGTCCTGCCGCCGGACGTTTCGACAACGCCGGACGGGAACGTCGTGTACGAGTGTCCGCCGGAGACAACCTTCGACGCGAACGCAGGCACCTACACGGTGCCGAACGAGTACTCCGACGCGGTTCTGCCGCCGGACGTGTCAGCCAATCCGGACGGAACCTGCACATGGAGTTGTCCTGAGGGCAGCACCATCGATCCGGTTTCCGGAACGGTGGAGATTCCGCCGGCCGAGACCTACGCGGTCATGCCGGACGGTATGGCCGTCCAGCCGGACGGGTCCGTTGCGGTTACGTGTCCGCCGGACACCATGTATGACCCGGCCACAGCCCAGTGCACGATTCCCGCGGATGGCGCGGGAGATTTCACAGCCGCCTGCACCTATGACGGAGCCGGATATGAGGCCCCGTTCGGTGACGCCGGTTCCATGCCCGAGTACCCGGTCGAGTCTGAGCCCGCAACGATGGCTTGAATGTCAGCCTGACATAAAAGAACGCACACAGGGGGAGCGGCAACTCGCCGCTCCCCTTTTTTACACGGTTCACACGTTACACGGGTTACACGGGTACACGGGTACACGGGTAGAGTCGAGGTGAGGCGCGGTAGCGGAGATTAACCCGCCCCGTTTCCTCACCCCGCTCATCGAACCGGACGTGCGGATTTGCCGCATCCGGCTCTCGGACTG
>JACQOF010000050.1 GCA_016202645.1 bacterium | reverse complement strand
GGGGAGTCGAACCCCTGACCCCTTGCATGCCATGCAAGTGCTCTCCCAACTGAGCTACAGCCCCTCAACTGAATTTCGGATTCCGGATTTATGATTTCGGATTTAAAATCCGAATTCCGAAATCCCAAATCCAAACAAGCGGGTGATGGGATTCGAACCCACGACCCTCTCCTTGGCAAGGAGATGCTCTACCACTGAGCTACACCCGCACGGATGCGGCGTCCCACGCGGCGACATGGATGTCGCGCTTCGCGGGGGATACCCGCAACACAACTGCCGAGAAGATATTACGAAACCGCGCATTTCGCAAGCTCTCCGAACTTCCCGTCCGGAACCTCCCCTCAAAAAAACCGGCCCGTTTCTTCCTCTTGAAATGTGCCTTGGATAGAGCGAAACTATGCCCATGGGTGGCAGTGTTTACATAGAAACCACGATATTCAGCTTTTATCATGACGGGAGAACATCGCCGGCGGTTGTTGCCATGCGCGGCTGGACTCGCGAGTGGTGGGATCGACATAGACGCAAATACGATCTTGTGACCAGCACGGCGGTATTGGCGGAACTGGAAACCGGTCGTCTCCCACATAAACTCAACGCATTGACGATGGCGCGACGTTTGCCGGCGATTCCGGTGGGCGAAGAGATGGAAGAGATCGTTGAGGTATACATCAGGCACAAGGTCATGCCGGAGGACCCGTTGGGAGACGCCATGCATCTGGCGTTGGCGTCCTTTCACAAGTGCGATTACCTGTTGACCTGGAATTGCAGACATCTGGCCAACGCCAACAAGTTTGATCATATCAGGCGCGTCAATATGCTCATGGGCCTTGACGTGCCGGCGCTCGTCACGCCGCTGGAACTTATGGGTGGTGAAGAGTCGTCATGACCGGGAAAAAAGACATCATCGAGGAAATCCGCCAAAGCCGCCGCCGGATGTCTCTTGAGTGCGGCCACAACATCCGCCGGTACATCAGGGCGCTTAAGCGATTCAACATAAAGTATTCAGCCCAAGTAACGCAGTATCGCCAAACACATCGTGCCCCCGCGCCTGTCCGGCGCTGAGATGTCCGTATCCCTTCGAAGTGGTTCAAGTAAATCGACGGCGGATGTCCCTACCTCCGCCGCTCACGGATGGCCCTGTTTTGTCGCGGGTGAGTCTGCCTTGGGCAGACGCCGGGAAACAATGTTCCCCGCGCCCGCGACCCATCCCACGCGATGCGAGGGGCACAGACGAGCGTCGCATAAGGCGGCCTTATGCGACGCGGCTTCAATCGCGTTCACGTGTGGCGGCTCGATGATCATTCGCGTTCTTTCAATCAGCATGCTTTCTTTGTTCCTTGCCGGATGCAAAACTGTAATGGAAACGGTAAACGATACCTCGGGAGTTGTCGCGGACAAGGTGGCCCCGGTCAATGTTGTCACGGGCGAACGGAAACTTGGGATTGTCTCCATTGAGAAATCCTTCCAAGAAGCGGACAAACGTCACGAACAACTGGCCACGGCGTTGGCGTCGGCGGACAGCGAGGCGGGGCCTCTCTTGGTTGCGGTTCTCAACGGTGACAGCGAGTTGTTGTCCAAAGCCGAAAAGGATACAGAAGAAATCCAAGCCTACATCGCGGAATATGTCCGCGCCAATCGTATTATCAAACGCATTGCGCAAGCGTCGCATTATCCCGATGTGGATTGGGTGGTCCATATCGTTCCGGACAAAACGCCGAACGCCTTTAACACAGGCGGTCGCCACGCATACGTGAACAGCGGCCTTTACGGCGGATTGGTTAAAGAAGACGACGACAACGAACTGGCGGCCGTGCTGGCCCATGAAATGGCGCATGCCGTTTGTGGACACATCGGCGAAAGGGACAGCCTCGCAAAATTGAGTCGAGTTTCAAAGCGTGCTAAAAAAATTGCCCAAGACGACATTGCGGCAGCCAGTTTCTCAACTGAACAGGAGGATGAGGCGGATCGTGTAGGCTTGCTCTACATGTCACTGGCCGGCTTTGATCCGATGGCGGCACCAAGAATCTGGCAAGGGGCGCATGAAAAATATGGCAGCAACCCCGGTGCATTTACATATGACCACTCTCTCAATGCTGACAGGGCTGGCAAGACAAAGACGCTGGCCGAAAAGGTTTATCCGTACTACAGGGAATCGCCGGACACGGTGCATCCAAACGTGAAATCTTTGCTTTCAAACAACGCCATTTATCACCAACGCGCGCAAACATCCGGCTTTGTCGGTCTTCTCGAAGCGGCGGTGGACCTCACCGTCAAATACCACAAAACCAAAATTGAGGCGGAAAACAGAAAAGAGAAAAAAGAGGCCGAAGGTTCGATTCCTAAAAATCGCCCTGTCTATATCACGAACAACAGCGGACACACTCTCCACGTATACGCAGATTTTTATGTTCTCGACGAGGACAGCGTACTAGAATACGACAAAATGGGGAGCGAGGGGAAATATTTTATCGTGCCCAATGGGTTCTCCGGTGTTCTCGGTGTCGAAGAGCCTTACCTTGCGGCCGCCGCCGATGTATGGGCATATTCGGCCGATGGGCGGTACAAGTGGAAGCCCTCTGCATTGGGGATGGATCAAAACAGGCAGATTACCAACAGTGAAATGAGATTTACGTTCCGCCCATGAGCTTAAGGGGGCGCTCGTTGGCCTTCATCGCCCGCGGATGCAGTGGCGATGTAAAAAACGTAGGAAAGGATGGATAAAGAATGAACACAACAAACTTGTCCAGACTGGTGGTCATCGGTTTGATGGCTACGCTTCTAGTAGGATGCTCGACGGTAATGGCCGCAAAACAACCACCCAAAAAGGATCTCAAATTACTGAATCCCGGCACACCACGAATGTTGCTTGTCGCAGAATATGGTGCACCGATCTTGACCGAGACAAAAGACGGCAAGAAAGTTGATATTTATTCCTTTACTCAGGGATACAGCAAAACGGCGAAAGTTGGCAGGGCATTTCTACATGGCGTTGGTGATCTGCTTACGCTTGGAGCCTGGGAAGTGGTTGGTACGCCCACGGAGGCAATTTTCAGCGGTCAGGACATGGTTGTCGAAGTAACATATGACCCGGGTGATAAAGTAGAAAAAGCAGTCATGCTGAAAAAGAAATGAATGGTTGTCCTCGCAGAATAAAAACACGGCCCTTTTTACTGCCCTTTTTTTCGGATTTGTTCCTGATTTCGCATTTCCGCCGCTGATTTCTCCAAGAAAGGCTTGAGCGGACGCCCCTCGAACCCACGACCCTCTCCTTGGCAAGGAGATGCTCTACCACTGAGCTACACCCGCACGGATGCTGGATACTGGATACTAGATACTCGATGCTGGAAAGTAAAGAGAGCGGCGAGGGATGGGATGCTCGGAACTACTGCAGGGAACTCAGCAAAAATCTCGCCATGTCGTTTGCCGGGTCGAGGCGGAGGGCCTCTTCCCAGTGGAGTTTGGCCTCTTTCGAGCGGTTTTGCATGAACTGGCAGTGGCCGATGTAGAGGTGGATTTCGGCGTCGTTGGGCTGGAGGGTCATGGCCTTCAGGAATTCGCCCTCCGCGAGTTTGTAATTTTTGAGATTGTAATGGCAGACCCCGAGATTAAAATAGATGCGACCGTCGGAGGGCAGGCGGGAGACGAGCTGTGAGAAGGCGTCGGCGGCGCCGACGTAATCGCCGCGGGCGTAGGCGGCCTCGGCGATGGTGGTCAGGCGCGTGACCGACAGTTCCAGGGGCGGCGGCTCCTCCGTTTTGAATTCCCGGGGGCGGTCGGACGGCGGTTCGGCCCGGGCGATCCGCCGTTCCGTCAATGTCCCGAACGACGTCTCATACCCGAACCGGAATCCCCAATCCGGACTGCCGCCCGAAAATCCGTGGACCAGCGAGAGGTGGAGGACGCTGCGCTCGGTATACGCGAATCGTCCGCCGACGGACATCTCAGCCTCTTCTTCCAGGTCAAATGGCGATCGCCTCACGAACACTTCCCCGACCAGTGACCAGCGTGCCCACGGGGAGACGACGAGAGACCATCCCAGATGGATGGGATCCGTGAATCCGCGCGCGTCGGCGCGGTTGTCGGCGTCGATGTCCGGATGGCCGCTTTTCATTCTCATGCCGGCGTTGAAGTGAATGAGGTTGGGCATGCCGATCGGGAGGTTCAGGGGAAGCGTGAGCAGAACGTCGAGGGCGAATTCGACGTTCCGGCCGGCGGTATAGAGCTGATCATCGTTCAGGATTCCCACCCGGCCGATGAAGGTCGACCAGGGCAGGAATTTGTGCTTGGCGACGAGATCGATATAGGCAATTCCCGATTTGTTGAATATCTGCACGACCCCGATGTCCAGCCCCTTGTTCTGCTCAAACATCATGTCCACGCCGAATTCCACTTTGGGGGAATACCCGTAGCGCAGGCTGAGCGGCAGGCGCTGGACGTCGAGTTCGACGTCCTGCCCGATGATAATTTCCGTGCCGGGGTTGATGTTCGATTCAATCCCATAATACCCGCTGAGCCGCCATGCGCCGGGTTGAAGCATCCGCTCGCCCTCGACGCGCAGGCCGTGGTCGAGCAAGGCGCCTTCGGCGGGAGGGAGAAAGGGAGAGAGGGAGAAAGGGAGAAAGGCGGAGAAAATCAACACAGAGAACCCCAGCCTCCGGGTCATCGGCCCCACCGGTAATATTGCCGGACGGCGCGGCGGCCCCATGAGAATTTGAGCAGATCGTCGCGGACGGCGCGAAGCGTCGCCATCGATCCGGCGCGGGCCGGCCAATGGCGGCTCAAGACACAGCTGGAGCCGATAATCGTCGGCGTGTAGTATGTTTTACTGCTGATGCCGAAGATCGAAAAGTGCGGCGGCCGGAACCGGACCCGTCTCATACTGAATTCCGGGAAACCCCCGGCCCCCCGCCACTGCGCGGCGCCGGTGTCATGGATGGCGGCGCGGTTGGAGAGGTTCACATAGCCGGTAATGTCGGCGTCGGTGTAGGTGATGTAGAGTTGAACCTTGAGGATGTCAAATGAATCGCTGGGCACGGACGGCGTGACGTCCACCGGAACAAGGACAACCTCCATGTCTCCATCCAAAGCATGGCTCCTCACGCCGCTCCTGGGCGTGTCCGGCGTGACAGCGAAGGAACACGTCGGGGCCGCGCCGGCTTCCAGCTCGATGTGGACATTCGCCGGGAAATGGAAAAACCCGGCCGTCGTCGAGTTGACGCGCATGCTGGACCGAAGCGCCGAGAAATAGGCGTCGCCTTCGGAATCCGACTGGTCTTTGATCTGGACCGTGTATCCCCGGTGGCTGGCCGATGCGTAGAGCGCGGCCGTCGTGGCGGAGGAGTCGACCGGAAAGATGTTTCCCGTATTGATTTCATAAAGAAGGATGTCCCAGTTCGTCCCGGCCGGCGCGATGCTCTTGAACCCCACAGTCTCGGAGAAACCGGAAAATCTGAAATTGTGGGGAGACGTTGCCCGGTTGTTGGCGCGGCTGAAGATGATGTAGGAGTCTCCGACGAACTGGGGGAATGTGTTGTAATAGGTATCGTTTGTGATCCGTTTGAGCCCCGTGTCCCCGATCGCCGTGATCGGGGTGTCATTCGTGCTCAGGCCTTGAACGCCGGGAAGCATGTAGATGTTCGCCTGGGATTCGGATGTTGCCTCGACCGTGAATACCAGCTGCTCCGCGTTGGGCGACCACCGCGGGTATCGGATGGTCCCGGACGCAGCCGCCAGGTCCAGGATCCGGACGGGATTGACCGAGAGCGTCGGCGAGTCGTCGTCGAGGATCGCGGCGATGTAGAGGTCCGTATCCCGCACAAACGCGAAATTGAACCGCGCCGTTGTCGTCAGGTAGTCCGGATAGACTGCGTTACTGACGATGAGGAAACTGTCCTGGTTGCTGAAAAGCCCCGCGAAAACGCCGCGCTTCCCTCCCGCCTGTTCTGCGTCCCGCGTGAAGAGGACCGTATTTTTCGGGCCCGGCGTAAATCCCCAAAAGACGTCCGCGAATGTCCTTCGGAATTCGCCGGCCGTGTCGCCTTTGCCGCTCAGACTGGTGAGAACAAACGACCATGCGTCGGATGACGTGTCGGTGGAGTCTTTCCGAAGGTAGATGACCGAATCGCTGTTATCGGCGATTTCGGCGAAGAGGACATCGAGAGCGCTTGTGTCAATCCCGAACGTGCCGATCAGCGAAAGGCTTTCAATACCGGCCGCAGCGGGCTTCATATTCCAGGGCAGAAGACCGGCGGCGCAGATCGCGAGAGCCGCAAATCGTTTCGCGTTCATGACGTCACGGCGCGTTTCGGAGGCCGTTGGGAATGCCGAATTGGCCCGGGATGTTTCCGGCGCCCGCCGCTTCCTCTTCCGCCGGAATTTCTTCGGGCAGAGCGACGTCACCGCCGAGGGGCCGAATGGACGGCGGGGTGATGTCGAGTCCGGGCCCCGGCGCCCAATCCTTCAGCGGCCGGAGTTCCGGCATTTTCAGTTTTTCGATTTCTTTCAGGGGCGATTTCGGCGGCTCCACTTTCCGGAGACCCGGGGTCGGCAGGGCATTCAGGGCGGTCGAGACGCGATAGGGCCGCAAGTCCAGAAACCGGCCGACTTCATCCAGAGACAGGGCCGCCCCGGATGCTCTGAACCAGCGGATCTTCGCTTCGCGCTGTTCACGGTCGGACATCATCATCCATTGAACCGCGTGCGAGTCCGCCATGCCTTCCGGCGCGGGCCCGATATATTTTTCCGCCAGTTGCAGGGACGTGAGCCGCCGCTCAAAATCGGCCCGGTCCAGGTACCTCGCGGCCAAATCATCCGGCACCGCCGCCAGAATCACCTCGGCGGGCGGCGGCTCGAGGCCGGGGCCGGGCGAAACATTCAGAAGTTCGCCGGCGGCCGGCGATTCGATCGAGCGGCCGGGGGCCGGATCCGGCGAGTAGGGAATATTCCGGATCTTGAAATCCGGCCGGTCGATGGCGGACTGCGTCATGAAAAAATCCTCCTCTGCGGGCTCCGCCTGACCCAGGGCCGGGCGGACGAAAGAGAGACATCCGGCCACGAGGCACGCCGCCGCCAACGCCAACTTACCGCACATTTTCAGATGTCTCATCGGCCGGGAAATCAGCCTTTTCACCCGGCCGGTCTGTTTCGGCATAGACCGGTATCCCACACCTATATATTCGGCATTTTCAGGGAATTCTGATAATGATTTATCGGTCGAGCAGGCTTAGGCCTATCGTATATGAACCGGATAAAACCGCGCAAGGAACCGCGGGGGCACCCCGACCGCGAAAAGGAAAAGGAGCGCCAAATTGCGGAGGCTGGTCCGCATCCAGCCCTCTGATTTCCATCGCCGGGCGGAGACTTGAACAGTGGAATTTGAAATCACGATTTTTCCAAGTTTTCGGACGCGCAGGGCCAAATCGACGTCCTCCATGATCGGGATGGGCGCAAATCCGCCGAGTCTCCGGAAATAAGCCCGCCTGATAAAAAAGCCCTGGTCGCCGTAGGGCAGAGCAAGCAGACGGCTTCGCTGGTTGGCAAACCCCTCGATCAGGCGAAAGCCGATTCCGGGCGCGTCGATGCGCAGTTGGAACGCGCCCATTGCGACACCGGGATCAGCCAATACCCGGGATATGTCCCGCGCGAAGGACTCGGGCGGCGCCGCGTCCGCGTGAAGAAAAAACAGGATCTGGCCCGACGCCGCCTCCGCTCCGGCGTTGAGCTGCGGGCCTCTTCCGCCGCCGCTTTTGACGACCCGCGCGCCGAAGTTCCCGGCGGTATCGGCCGTGCCGTCCCGGCTGCCGCCATCCGAGACGATGACTTCGAGGATCCCGGCGGCCGCCGCGGGCTGAAGGGACGGCAGAAGTCTCGACAGCGCCGGCGCTTCATTGAGCGCCGGGATGATCACGCTGATCAATTTTTCCTGAGAATGACTCTCGCCGGAGCGCCGTCGCCGCCGGCGATTCGAAGCGGGAGCGCAATGAGTTCGTAATCGCCCGGCAGGACATCCGAGGGGTTCAGTCCCTCCAAAATAACAACGCCGGCACGGAGCAGGACGTGATGCGTCGAGAAGGACTTGTCCCGGTATGACTCTACGGAGAGATAATCGACGCCGACCAGACGCACGCCCCGGCCGACCAGAAACCGGGCCGCATCCTCGGCGAGGTAAACATAATCCTCCCGGAAACTCCGGCCACCCCACAGGCGGCAGTTTCGGGTTTTGAACAGGACCCGCGTGACGCCGGTCCAATCGAGGACCGACAGGTCCGACGCTGATATTTTTTCCGCGACGCCAAGCTCAACCAGCCGCGCCGGTCCGATGAGGACGTCGAGCGGAAGCGAGTCGACCGGCGCGCCGCCCGGTTCGAAATGGAGAGGCGCATCGATGTGTGTTCCGGTGTGGGACCCGAGATCGAGCCGGGAGACATTCGCCGGATCGCCTTTCGCCAGGCTGGAGGAAAGAAGAACGCGAACCGGCGGGTCGCCCGGCCACACCGGGAGGTCTGGAGAAACGGGCAGGGAGAGATCGTAGTACGCGGCCAACCGCAATCAGGCCGTGTCGGCCGGGTCAGCCGCTCCGAGGCCCCAAGTGCCGGCGTCTCCGACGCCGGCGGCGGGGTGATCGAAGGCTGTGTGAGGAATCTTGATCTTGCCTCGCTCGATCAACCGGAGCAGAGCATCCACCACCTTCGGGTCGAACATCCTGCCCTTGTGGCGGAGAAGTTCGTCGACGACGCTGTCGATCGACAGCGGTTTTCGGTAGGGCCGAGTGGACGTCATGGCGTCGAGGGCGTCGGCAACGTGGAGGATCCGGCCGACGCGGGGGATATCGTCCTCTTTCAACTTGTCCGGATATCCGCTCCCGTCAAAATTTTCATGGTGAGTGAGCGCTCCGAGCCGGACGTCCGGGTGGAACGTGGTGAAGCGGAGCATGGCCTCGCCCCGGCGCGGGTGTTTCTTCATGATTTCCCATTCCTCGTTCGTGAGGGCCCTGGGCGCGTTGAGGATCTCCTCCGGGATGGCGATCTTGCCGATGTCGTGAAGATCCCCGGCCTGGCGGATCACGTCCTGCTCGTCCTGGCTCAGGCCCATGGCGCGGGCGATCAGAGCGCCATAGTGCCCGACGCGCCGGGAATGGCCGTAGGTGTAGCGGTCCTTGGCGTCGACCGCCGAGACGAGCGAGTCGATGGCTTCCTTCTTATAGGCTTGGAGGAGCGAATACAGCATGAGGTTGCGGGACAGCATGAGGGTCCCGAGTTCGTTGGGAGGATATTCCTCTTCCGGGATGAACCGGATCTGCCCGTGAAGGGAATCATCGTTGTAATCAAGCATTTTTCGGATGGGCCGGGCGACGCGTTTTTGAATGATGAGGGCCGTTCCGGCGAGGACGACGGCCAGGAGCGCAAACACGCTGATGATCATTCGGCGCTTGAACCCGGAAAGTTCGGCCTGCATTTCCGCCTCCGTCATCAGATCCTCAGGCTGACGGACGTGACGGGTGATCGCGGTGCCGTACATGCGCTCCCGCATTTTCTCCAAGTCCCGGGCCCTCTGCCGGACGGCCAGACTCACGGTCACCGCTTCGACTGTCAGGATAAACGCGGCCACGCTGAAGATGATCTGAAGCGTCAGCCGGCCCACTCCTTTTCTGTCCGAAAGCAGTTTCGCCGGATCTTCCGCCGGGCCGCTCACTTGGATCCAGCGCGGCCGGTTACTTGCCATACTGCCTCTCGAATGTTTCCAGAAGATCCGCCATCGTGCGGTAATCGAGGGCGCCCTGATAGGCGATCCCGTCGATCACAAAAGCCGGAGGACCCTTCAGGCCGAAACTCAACCCATCGTTGACTTCCCGGACCAATTGCGACTTCATCTCCATTTCGCGGGTTCTCATGCAAGAAATCACCGTGTCCGCGACAACGGACGAAATGCCCGCCGCCGCAATCGCGTCCGCGACCGCATCCAAGCCCGTCTTGGGGGATGGGATCGGATAGGCGAAGAATGCCCGGTCTATGTCCGCCGCCTCCGGGAGACCGCGGGCACAGACACCGGCCAGCCCGAAGAAAAGCGCCGCGCCCCGATTGGCATGCGGCAGAAGCTTGGATATCCATCGGATCCGTCCGGCATCGACGAACCGAGATTTGATCTTGGGGAAGGTCTGAGTTTCGAACGTCCGGCAATGCGGGCACGTATAGTCCAGAAAGGCCTGGACTGTGACAGGTGCGGTGTCGTATCCGTAGATCAGCCCGCCCGGCTGCACGATTCGCCGCGGAATGTAGGGCAACGAAGTTTCGAGGGCGGGCCGCCCGGGCTCCTGCTGTTTTTTGTGGATGAGTGACGCCGTCAGGCCGCCGCCGAGAAGCACGCAGAGCAAAATGAGACCGCTGACGAGGGAGGTTGACGATCGGGGTGCATCGCCGGCTGCGGCGACAGGACCGGGAGCGGGCCGGGAGAGTCGAATGTTGATCAGCGCGAGGACCGCCGTCAGGGTGGTGATTCCCGCAGAGAGAATACAAAATGGACACCAGGCTTTGATGACGACGGCCTGGAGATAGGTCATATACATGGACCCGAAAAACCCGCAGGCGGACACGGCCGCCAGCGTCGCCCGCGCGGCCGAGCCGCCCCACGGATCGCCTTCGACCCGCGCCCAGACGGCGATCCAGATTAGAGAGACGTAAAAAAGCATGCCCCAGATGGTGAGCTTGACGCCGCCCATTTCCGAGTATCGGGACTGGAGAACATCCTCGCACTTGGATCCAAAATCGCCGGCGACCGCCTCGCAGAACTGGCCGATCGTTCCACGGCCTTCCTGGACGTGCAGGAAGAGCGAATCGGCAAGGCCGATGAGGGGAAGGATCACCAGGACGGCTTCGATCACGGCAACCCGCCACGTGCGCATCCCGGCCGGTCAGCCCTTCCCCGTCAGGAGATCCTTGAGGATCCGGTCGTATTTTTCAAAAAGCGCCGTCCGGGTGCGGTCAAGGGTGGGATAGCGTGGAAACCCCACGTGGACGCTCGATACGCGGCCGTCCCGGCCGACAAAGAGCGTGACCGGAATGGCGTTGACGGCCAGCCGGCTTCCGGCGCGGCCCATGCCGTCGAAATAGATCGGCGCGGTGTAGCCTTTGGTTTTTTGAAATTCCAGAACGCCGGGCGCAGGCTCATTCGTGATCATGAAAAATTCGGCGCTGTCCCGGTACTTGTCGAAAAGCTTCTGCAGAACCGGCCATTCAATCAGGCAGGGACCGCACCACGTCGCCCAGAAATTAATGACGAGAGGTCCCCGGCGGGACGCGACGGCAACCGGCGCGGCGTCGGCGGTTTCCACTTCGATCATCGGAATCTGTCTGCCCTCAAGCCACTTCGTGCCATTGTTGCTGAGCAGCATGACCAGACTCTCGGCGCCGACAACGGGATGATCCGGCGGGGCATCGTCGAAGTCGGCTGCGCCGCCGGCGGGTTCTTCGGTCAATATGAGATCCGAGACAACGGCGCCGTCGGGCCCGACGCCCCGGACCCGGCTGATCCAGCCGTCCTTGCGCCGGACGGAAAGCCACAAGGTATCCGCCGCGGTTCCGCCCGATAGGTCCGCCTGGGTCGCGAGGAGTTTCGAGACAAGCCCGTCCAATCCGGTCGGGACATCAAATGCGACGACGTCATGAGGTTCTCCGCCGTCGGGTTCGGTTCGCACGACGTGGGGGGCGGAGGCCGCGGCGAGATACTGGGCCGGGCTGAGGAGCGGGAAGCCGCCGAATCCGCCGACCCACCGCGCGAGAAAATATTCCTCGTCCGTCAGCGTGCCGGGTTTCAGGCGGATTGTCAGGGGGTTCATGCCTTTTTCGTAGGACTGCCAGAAATCCCGGCCGTTTTCGACGAGCGTGATTTTGAAATCGTAGCCCTCCATCTCCATCCGGAAGCGGTCCGTGTCCGCGTATGCGAAGGTCCCCCGCATCGGACTGCCCATAAAGCCCGGAATTTTCAGCTCCGCTATGCCGCGGCCCGAAGCACCCGGGCCCGCCTTCATGCGCGCATGCGCAAGGATTTTGGAAACGTCAGGGGGGCGGTCCTGCGCGATCAGCGCCAGGGACACCGCCAGGACCGCGACGGCCGCGCCCGCCAGAATCTTTTTCACGCCGCAAGTATAACAGGACTCCGGCCGGAAAAACCAGCAGGCTTATCCACTGGGAGGTCGACAGCGGGCCGTAAAATCCGCGGGGGTCTCCCCGCGTGAATTCCAATAAAAAACGCGTGAGGGGATAGAGCATGAGAAAGAGACCGGCCGTCTCGCCGGCAAATTTCAAGCGGGAGAAACGCCGGTGCAGGATGGCGAAGATACAGAATCCGTTCAGGGAAAGATAGAGCTGGGCGGGATGGAGCGCCACACCCATGGGCGCAAGGGTATGGGGATGATCAAACGTCACGGCCCAGGGCAGGTCCGTCGGGCGGCCGTAGTCGTCCCCCGCGAGAAAACACCCGATGCGTCCGATACCAAGCCCCAGCGCGAGGGCCGGAGCGATGACGTCGGCGACCGGAAGGACGGCGAGGCCATGCCGCCTGACAAATAAAACTCCGGCCAGAACGCCGCCGAAAAGTCCTCCGTAAAAAACGAACCCGGACCGGCTGAACACAGCCTCCCACGGATGCGATGTCCAGGAAGGATACTCGACGGCCAGGTAAAGCGCGCGCGCGCCGAGGATCGATCCGATCAGAGTCCACAGCAGGAACCCGGAAACCCGGTCCCCATCCAAACCGGCCGGGCGGCCGTTTCGATCCAGATAGATCCCGGCGGCCAGCCACGCGAGGGCCATGAGAAGACCAAAACTATGGATGGAAAATCCGCCGATCTCGACCAGGACGGGGTACATGGGGGGACTTTCCCATTGGGCGGTATAAGTTGCAAGTTGGCGTGTTCAAGTTAGAATTCCCGCTCTTGGATACACCTCTTCCCCCCTTGAGGGGGAAGATGGATGGGGGGTTTCCCCCGGACACTATTTGAAGGAGCAAGACCATGGCCCAAGACGGCATCGCATCGAAGATCAAGGAACTTTCAAAACTCAGGATGGACATGCACGGAAAGGATTTTCTCCTGACCTGGGAAAAATCCGACGCGGACATCCGCGGGACTTTGCTGACAGCTGAAATTCTCAAGGGACTTTATGAATCGAACATCTCCTGCGTTCTCTTCAAGTCGGGACTGGCGGTGTCCAACTTCCGCGATAACTCCACCCGCACCCGCTTCTCCTTCGCCTCCGCGTCGAACCTCCTCGGACTTGCGGTCCAGGACCTCGACGAAGGCAAATCCCAGATCGCGCACGGGGAAACCGTCCGTGAAACCGCCAACATGATTTCGTTTCTCACGAAGGTCATCGGGATCCGGGACGACATGTACATTCACGAGGGCAACAAGTACATGCGGGAAGTCGGCTCGGCCCTGGACGAGGGATTCAAAAAGGGCGTGCTGGCCCAGCGGCCGAACATCGTCAATCTCCAGTGCGACATCGACCACCCGACCCAGAGCATGGCGGACTTGTGCCACCTGAAGCAGGTCTTCGGTGGGCTGGACAAACTCAAGGGAAAGAAAATCGCGATGACGTGGGCCTTCTCGCCCAGTTACGGCAAACCCCTCTCAGTCCCGCAGGGCATCATCGGTCTCATGAGCCGCTTCGGGATGGAGGTCTCCCTGGCGTATCCGGAAGGCTACGATCTCATTCCCGACACGCTGAAAGTCTCGGAAAAACAGTCGAAACAGTCGGGCGGATCATTCACAGTAACGCACAGCATGGAGGAGGCCTTCAAAAACGCCGACATCGTCTACCCCAAAAGCTGGGCGCCGATGAAGGTCATGGAGGAACGGACGCAACTGCTTAGGGCGGGCCAGCGCGACGCGCTCAAGGATCTGGAAAAGCGCTGTCTGGAAAACAACGCGCGGTTCAAGAACTGGGAATGCAACGAGAGGCTGATGTCCAAAACGAAAGGCGGCAAGGCCCTCTACATGCACTGCCTCCCGGCGGACATCACGGGCGTATCCTGCAGGGAGGGCGAAGTCTCCGCCAAGGTTTTCGAAAAATACCGCATCCCAACCTACCAGGAAGCGGGCTTCAAACCCTTCATCATCGCGTCGATGATCGTGCTGTCCCGCGTCAAAAATCCGGCGAAGACCCTGGCGGCTCTGCTCAAAACACGAGTGCCGCGGTATATTGAATAGCCGTCACGGGCCGTCAGTTTTTGACAAGGTCGCGCCGATTTGATAGCCTCTGTCTGGAGGCCATGACGCATGGGAAAAAGCAACGGCTCGAACAATCTTCCGTGGTGGGCGAAGAGAGATCTTCAAGTGCTCAAGCGGGTGAGCGTGTCTCTGGTCGACATGCAACGGCAGGCGCGGCAAGACATGGCTGAGACGCGGCGGGACATGGTCGAGATGCGCCATGAAAATCAGAAAATGTTTGCGGAGATGGTGCGCCGAAATGACAGACTCGAAGAACAAACGGCCAGTCTCAAAAAGGTGTCGGACATTCACACCAAAGCTATTATGAGGATTTTGGATAAAATCTGACAACCCGCCAGTAAGAAAACAGAAACACTGCCATCCAGGTGTCAGGTTGACAGCATGGGGACCCCCCAAAACGCGCGAGCGGCGGTATATCGAATAGCCGTCAGGTCGTAACTTGCCCACTCCCTCTTCCCCCCTTGAGGGGGAAGGTGGATCGCCACGACCGCACGACCGCGCTCAGACCGTAAGTTATTAAGTTATTCAATTTTCAATTCGGGCGGGGCCTCCAGTCACCCCGGGGGTTTTCTATCATGCGCTTTCCATTTTCCTTTTATTCCCATAGATAACCCAACCATGAATAATATTAACCCCATTGTGTCATAATATCCGGTCATGGTTTTAATCATCACCAGACCAGACAGCCCAATTATGGTCCACACAACAACTAAATTCATGGCTGACATTGAGAATGTCCTAAAATTAGTTGAAAAATGATGCATGACCTCGCTAAGGTGTTGTTGGTGAAAGACAACACCACAAAAAAGGAGGTCATGCTGATATTTTTAGCCGAGCTCATTTAGCCGAGCTCAGACCGTAAGTTGTTAAGTTTTGGTTGATGGAACTGGGGTGGGGACTTATGGGATCAATCATTTCGGTGGGGTGATTTTTGGAAGCTGTCTGCCAATTGAACGACAGCGGGCCTTGTTCGGGCAATTTCTCCTGCGATTGTGGATGTCGCGATGCCTTCACGGCGCGCCAATGCGCAGAAAAATGCCCTGGCTTTTGTAATCCGACGAGACCGACTTGGACCGCTAATATCCTCTCGGCCAATGCCGGTTCGGTGGCTTACTTCCACCCATATTTTTTCGAGGGACAGCCCCTTGGGCCTGCGGTGATGCTTTCTTCGATCCGATCTGCGCTCCACAATGCTTTCCAGCTTGTCCCGAAACTGGACCGATCCGGCTGCCCATAGCTCCCGGACCTGCTCCGCTCCCGGCAAATGCTCATTTTCGGTCGACGGCAACGCCAGTGATTCCCTCAATAATACGGCATAATTCCGAGGCCCGCCACAGAGTTCCAAAATGAGATCTGTTGATACGTCAAACTCTGATTTTTGGCCCAAGTAAGCCCGGGCGCTGCTCCATCGATATTCTTCCGCTGCTGTGACGAGACCGGCTTCGACGGGGTTGTTGTGGATATAGCAGGAGCCATAAATCAAATGGGCTTCACTCTCAACGGGTTCGGCGTGGTATCGTGCTCCATAAACATGGCCGGTTCGACGATGCCGGTGGTTCCAAGCCTGCGCGTAGCCCCCTTGGAGTCGTTGCATGGCCGGTGGAAGCCCTCCCCCTAGAACGTCTTGGACAAGCAAGTGAACATGATTTGTCATCAGAGCGGCACACAGCAGTCGGATTTGGCTGGCCGGAAAAATATTTCCAATTCTCCTGACATAGTCAACCTTATCCTCATTCGTTTGAAAAATATCCTGCCGATTGTTTCCTCGTGCTGTTACATGAAAATAGTACCCCGGTTCACGAATTCGTCGTGGATTCATGGTTCTCCCTCCCAATAACTTAACAACTTACGGTCTGAGCTCTGGTCTGTGAGAAGGCGGTTCTGGATTCCCGCTTTCGCGGGAATGACGAAGAAAATAAGGGGGGAAGGGTTGGTTGGGACATCAGGTTGTGGCGGCGGATTCCCTTTCTCCCTTTCTCCCTTTCTCCCTCTCTCCCTTTTCAGAGAGAGCGGTTGAAATGCGGACGAGCAAATCCTTTTCGGGGATGACTGCCGGCGAGGGGAAGATCGCGCGGCGGATTTTCTGGGTCATGCCCTGGGCGTTGTCCATGGTGCCGTTTTTTTCGGCGTGGGTCAGGCCCGGGATGAGCCATGTGGCGGCGTCCGAGGCCGGGCTTTTGAGGTAGTCGATCACGACGGATGTTTTTACCTTTGAGAGGGCGCCGGCCAGGCGCGTGAGGAGAGCGGCGCCATTTGGATGCTTGATGACGCTGTGCGGATAGAAGAGAACCAGAACGTCCAGATCGCCGGATTCGGCTTTCTCGACGATTTTCATCCCGTTAAATCCAAGTCCGGAGGATGCTCCGATCCTGCGGACGCCCGCCGAATTCGGGAATTTGTCGCGGTTGCGGAGGAAATCGAGTTTGCCCTCCTCGGGCGGGACGAGGCCGTAGGCGAAGTTCGGGGTGGCGACGACTTTTTCGGCCAGGCGGCGGAACTCGAAAATCTCCTCGTTGGTGGCCTCGGGCGTGATGAGAAACCCCGCGCGGTCTTTGGGGGTCCGGCCGAGCAAGTCTGCAATCCGGGCAGATAAGTCCTCCGGGGTTGTGACGGCAATCTCTCCGGATTCGCGCGACACGGCTTCCTGGACGCGCTGATCGCCGTTCACGTATTTGTAATTGAGCCGGCCGTAATCGCAGATCCAGTGGTCGTTCACGGCCTTGTTGATCCGCGGCGTGATGCGCTTGACCTCCTGGTCCTTGCTCTCCATGTAAATATTGCACCCGGTGGCGCAGGAGGTGCAGATGGTTTCCGTTTTCTTGAGGTGCCACACGCGCGACTGGTATAGAAAATCCTTCGACACCAGCGCGCCGACGGGGCAGAGTTCGGCGATGTTGAGGGCGAAGTCGTTGACAACGGGACTGCCGAAGATCGAAATGTCGGTATGATTGCCGCGCTGGAAAACGCTCAGGTTGTCGTCACCGACGATTTCCTCGCAAAACCGGACGCACCGGAGACAGTGCACACAGCGGTCCATGTCCCGGAAAAGTTTCGGCCCGAGGTCCTCGTAGTTGTAGCGGCGTTTTTCGCCGTCCCGGAAGCGCGAGTTCTGCCGGGCGTGGGCGAAGGTGTAGTCCTGAAGCATGCACTCGCCGGCCTTGTCGCAGATGGGGCAATCGAGAGGGTGATTCAGCAGATAGAATTCGAGCACGTCCTTGCGGGCCTGAGCGACCCGCGCCGATTTCGTGATGACTTTCATGCCTTCTGAAATGGGCGTGGTGCAGGACGCCTGAAGTTTCGGGGCGCCTTCGATTTCGACGAGGCACATCCGGCAGAGTCCCGCGGGTTTGAGGGCGGGGTGATAACAGAAATAGGGGATCTCGGCGGCTTTGGCGTCGTGCGCGGCCTGGATGACCATGGATCCCTCCGGGGCTTGGACGGGCTTGCCGTCAACAAAGAAGTTGATCATTTTCTGCAACTGTTCAGATCGTCATGCCCGCGAAGGCGGGCATCCAGATCATCGCGGGGCAGACTGGATTCCCGCTTTCGCGGGAATGACGAAGAGGGCTGCGGGAATGACGAAGAGGATGGCGACGGCGCGTTTTTGAACGGGCATGCCTGTTGTTCGATGTGCGCGGCGAATTCCGCTTCGAAATTCCGGAGGAAACTCGCCATCGGCCATGCCGTCGCCTCGCCCAGGGCGCAGATGGTGTTGCCGTCGATGCCCCGGGCGATCGACCGCAATGTCTCGATGTCATCCGCGCGGCCGCCGCCGGCCTCGATCCGGTATAGGATTTTGCGGGCCCAGGCCGATCCTTCGCGACAGGGGGTGCACTGGCCGCAGGATTCGTGTTCGTAGAATTTGATGAGCCGCGCGAGGAATCCGACCATGCAGGTCGAGTCGTCCATGACGATGACGCCGCCGGACCCGGTGTAACTCTTGCCGACTTCCATGAGAGACTCGTTGCACATCGTGGCTCGCATCGCCATGTCCGCGGTGAGGACGGGCATCGACGACCCGCCGGGAATGACGGCCTTGAGTGTGCGGCCGGGCCGGAGACCGCCGCACCAGTCGAAAATCAAATCGCGCATGGGAGTGCCGTTCGGCAGTTCATACAAGCCGGGCTTGACGACGTGGCCGCTGACGCAAAAGACCCGCGTGCCCGGGGATTTTTCCGTGCCGCGCTTGCGGTACCAGGCCGCGCCGCGCTCGACGATGGCCGGGACCTGCGCGATGGTTTCGACGTTGTTGATGATGGTCGGACATCCGAAAAGCCCCTTGACCGCCGGAAACGGGGGCTTGATGCGCGGCTCGCCGCGCTTGCCTTCAAGCGATTCCAGCAGGGCCGTCTCCTCGCCGCAGATGTAGGCGCCGGCGCCCGTGTGGAGTTTGAGGTCCATGGAAAACCCGGAGCCAAGAATATTTTTCCCGACAAGCCCTGCCGCGCGGGCCTCGTCGACGGCCTTCTGCAGGACCTCATAAGGCTCGTAAAATTCGCCGCGGATGTAGACGTAAGCCTCGGTAGCCCGGATGGCATACCCGGCGATGACAACGCCTTCGATCAGCCGGTGCGGGAGGCGCCGCAGGATTTCGCGGTCTTTGAACGTCCCCGGCTCGCCCTCGTCGGCGTTGATGCAAAGATAGATGGGCCCGGTGTAATTTTTCGGAAGGAACTTCCACTTCTTCCCTGTCGGAAACCCCGCGCCGCCGAGACCGCGGATGCCGGAGGCGTCGACTTCGTTTGCGATGTCCTCGGGCTTCATGCCCAGCGCCTTTTTCAGGCCCGCGTAGCCGCCGGTTTGACGGTAGCGGTCCAGCGACACAATATCGTTTTCGATGTCCTTATAGACCACCCGATCCGGCGTCAGCTCAATGTGGGCGGTCGGCCGGGGACCCTCGGGCCGGCGACCCGCGAGGAGCGAGTCGAGGACACCGTCGAGTTTTTCGGGTGTCATGAATTCATAATAATCCCGGTTGATCTGCACGCAGGGTCCGGACCCGCAGGACGCGAGGCACTCGACTTCCGTGAGAGTGATGTTGCGGTCGGTGGACGTATCTCCGGCGGAAATCCCGAATTTCCGGCCGCAGTGCCGGACGAGGTCTTTTGCGCCGTTCAGGGCGCAGGATGTGTTGGTGCAGACCTGGACGTGGAATTTTCCGATGGGTTCCAGATGAAACATCGAGTAAAACGTCGCGACCGAATAAATGTGCGTGACGCTCGTTTCGGTGACCGCGGCCGCATAGGCGGCGCCCTCGCGGCTGATGTACCCAACCTCGTTCTGGATTTCATGGAGAACGGGAATCGTCGCCGCCATTTTTGTCGGATACTTGGCCACATGGGCCATGATCCGCTTTTCGGTTTCAGGCGAAGGCCGATATGCCGTTTCCGGGACGCCATGGGGCGCGACGAGCAACTTCTTCACCGGTCGAGTTCTCCCGCGATGATGTTGAGACTCCCCAAGACCGCCACGACGTCCGAGATCATGAGGCCGCGGATGATTTCGGTGTAGGACGAGTAGATGTAATAACACGGCGACCGGACCTTGACGCGGTAGGGTTTGCCGGACCCGTCGCTGACGATGTAAAAGCCCAGCTCGCCGTTGCCGGCCTCCAACCCCTGATAGACTTCGCCCGGCGGCGGTTTCACGCCGTCAATGACCAATTTGAAGTGAAAGATCATCGCCTCCATTTCCTTGTAGACTTTTTCCTTGGGCGGGAGGATCACGCGGTAATCGTCGACCGCGACCGGCCCCTCGTCCGGCATTTTTTCCAGGCACTGCTCGATGATCCGCGCGCTCTGGCGTGCCTCCTCCATCCGGACGAAAAACCGGTCGTAACAGTCGCCGTGCTCGCCGGTGGGGACGTCGAAGTCGACCTGGTCGTAACAGAGGTACGGCTCGCGCTTGCGGAGGTCGTAGGACACGCCGCAGGCCCGGAGGCACGGGCCGGTGTAGCCGTAACTGATGGCGCGTTCCTTCGAAATTGCCCCGACTCCGACGGTCCGGTCCAGAAAAATGCGGTTGTTTTTCAGAAGTTTTTCGCATTCATCGACGATCGGGTAAAAGCCCTTGAGAAACTTCCGGACGTCATCCTTGAAATCCGCCGGAAGGTCGTAGGGCAGGCCGCCGACGCGCGGCCATGTGATCGTCAGGCGCGCGCCCGTCATTTTTTCGAAAATGTCGGTCAGAACTTCCCGCTGTTGGAACATGTAGAAGAAAACAGTGCCGGCGCCGACGTCGAAGGCGTTGATGCCGTTGCAGACCATGTGGTCCATGATGCGGGCCATCTCACAGGCGATGGTTTCAACCCAGCGCGCGCGCGGCGGCGGTGTGATGCCCATGAGTTTTTCGACCGCGAGGCACCAGCCGACGTTGTTGAGCGCGGGGGAGAGGTAGTTCATCCGGTCGGTCATGGTGAGATACTGGTTGTACTTGAGGTGCTCCCCCATCTTCTCCTTGCCGCGATGCAGATACCCGATGATCGGCTCGGCGTCGCGGATCCGCTCGCCGTCCAGCCGGGCAATGAGATGCAAGGTCCCGTGGGTGGCGGGGTGGGTGGGGCCGAAGTTGATCGTCATGAGTTGAGAATCTTCGAGAGTATCGTCCGTGATTTGCATATCAGCTGGTTTGAGAGTATCGGCGTATCGGTGTATCGGTGTATCGGGTAAACAGCCGTTGTCTCCGATACTCCGATACGCCGATACGCCGATACTGCCCGATCATGCGGGCTCCGTTTCCTTATATTCGAGAAACGCCGGGTCGCGCTCGCCGCGGAGCGGGAAGGTTTTTCGGAGCGGGTATCCGTAGAAATTGTCGGGATTGAGGATGCGCTTCAGGTTCGGATGGCCCTCGAACCGGATGCCGAACATGTCGAAACACTCGCGTTCGCCCCAGTCGGCGGACCGCCAGAGATCGGTCACGCTGGGCAGGGCCGCGCCGTCCGGAATACGGGTTTTGATCCGGACCCGGACCGGCGCGAGACCGTCTTCGCGGATGGAGGCGAGAATGTAGACGACGTCGAATCGATCTGCGCGCGCGGGATAATCGACGGCGGTGACGTCGAGGAGCTGATTCATCAGAATATCCGGGTCATCGCGCAGGAAAGCGAGGACTTCTTTCAGCGACTCGCGGCGCACCTGCAGAGTGGTCTGGCCCTGAAATTCAAGCGCCTCGACGCAGGCGCCGGGAATTGCACCCGCAACTTTAGCCGAGATGGCCGCGCTGTTCATTACGCCTGGAGTGTTAAACGGGAACGGAGGGGACCGCTTCGGGCATCGGGTCGAGCGAAAGTCCCTGACCGCTCTGGACCAGGCCCTGGATCTTTGTGAAGGAATACATCAGAGCCTGGGGAGAGGGCGGACATCCGGGGACGTACATGTCCACCGGAATGATCTGGTCAATGCCCTGGACCACCGTGTAATTGTCGAAAATGCCGCCGCAGGATGCGCAGGCGCCCATCGCGATCACCCATTTGGGCTGGGACATCTGGTCGTAGATGCGCTTCAAAACCGGCGCCATCTTGTTGCAGATGGTGCCGGCGACGATGAGAAGGTCGGCCTGGCGCGGCGAAAACCGGACGGCCTCGGCGCCGAAACGCGCCATGTCGTAGCGGGAGGCGAGGGTGGACATCATTTCGATGCCGCAACAGGCGGTGCCGAAGGGAAAGGGCCAGAGGCTGGACTTCCTGGCCCAGTTCACCACGTCGGCCAGCCGGGCCGTCACGAAATTGTCGCCGCGAATCAGCTCTACGCCCATTCGAGAACTCCCTTGCGCCAGATGTAGAAAAACCCCGCGAGAAGCACGAGGGCGAATGTACCCATTTCAATGAGCAAAAACAAGCCGCTGGATATGGCGCCCTTGAAGATCAGCGCCCACGGGTAGAAAAAGATGGCTTCGATGTCAAACAGGATGAAGAGCATCGCCACGAGATAAAATTTCACGCTGAAGCGGTGGTGCGCCTGGTCCACGGGATCGACGCCGCACTCGAACGGCGAGAGCTTGGCCGCCGCGGGCCGGCTGGGTCCGAACAGATGGGTGAGGACAAGGAGCGAACCGGCGAAGCCCGCGGCAAGCGCGAGCTGGATGAGAACCGGTATGTATTGGGATCTCACGGAAGACCTTTCCCGGGGATCAGCCCCGCCCTTTGATGGATACTTTCCTGATCGCGCTGTTCATCAGGAGCTTGTAGGGAATTTCCGGCCGGGTGGCCCTGGATCGGATCTCCATGGTGGCCTCCTTGAGAGCAACGAAAAAATCATCCGGCGCCTGAACCTCACCGGCGGCGTCCCGCCGGATCCTCGGCAGGCCTTTGGTCATCAATGCCTTCTCTTTCACGGTCACTGTACACCCCCAATTGATTTACTCCCTCAGCCTCATTGCTACTATACCGCGGGCCGGCCGCGGGGTCAAATCTTTTCGGAGAATTCCCGGAGGAGGCCGGACCATTTGCCCTGGACTTTGAAGAGCAGTTCCAGGACTTCGCGGACGGCGCCCGAGCCGCCGGGGAGGTCGGTGACGTAATCGACGCGGTCCCGGATTTCGCGGGGGGCGCCGGGGACTGTGGCGGAGAAACCGGCGAAGAGGAGGACCGGGAGGTCGAGGAGGTCGTCGCCCATGAAGAGAAACTCCTCGGGCTTGTAACGCTGGTCGGCCAAAAACTTCTTCACGACGGCGGCCTTGTCCCTGGCGTTCTGAAACACGTGCCGGATGCCGAGTTCCTGCGCGCGCCGGGCCACGAGGGGAGACTCGCGGCTGGTGACGAGGCCGACTTCGTAGCCGAGCTTCCCGGCGAAGATGAGCCCCTGGCCGTCGTGCGCGTGAAAGGACTTCATCTCAAACGTGCTTCCGTCAGCGGCGTTTCCCAGAAGGATCCGGCCATCGGTGAGGATGCCGTCAACATCGAGCAGGACAACCCGGATGGATTTGAGCTTCTGGAACGGAACCGCCGCCTCGCGCATGTTACGCGATGCCGGCCTTCAAAATATCGTGAATGTGGACGCACCCGACCGGACGACGGCGGGGGTCGAGGACGAGGAGGGACGTGATGACGTTTTTTTCCATGATGGCGAGGGCCTTGGTCGCCAAGGCGTCGCCTTGGATTGTTTTCGGCGAGCGCGTGCAGATTTCTCCGGCGGGACGGTTGAGGAAGTCTCTGGCGGCGCCCGCCGAGCGCTGGAGGTTCCGCCGGAGGTCTCCGTCCGTGACAATGCCGATGGTCCGGCCGGCGGCGTCGATGACGGCGGTGAAGCCGAGCCGTTTTCCGGTCATTTCGATGATGGCCTCGCGCATGAGCGTTCCGGCCCGGACTTTCGGGACCGCGGCGCCGGTGTGCATGAGGTCGGAGACGCGCGTGAGGAGTTTGCGGCCGAGACTGCCGCTCGGGTGGATGGCGGCGAAATCCCGCGGGGTGAAGCGGCGTGTTTTGAAGAGGGCGACGGCGAGGGCGTCGCCCATGGCGAGGGTCGCGGTCGTGCTGGCGGTGGGGGCCAGGTTCATCGGGCAGGCCTCCCGCGCGACGTGGACATTCAGAACGATGTCCGACTGCCGGGCGAGAACGGATTTCGGATGGCCCGTGATCGAGATGAGCGGCACGCCGAGACGGCGGAAGGCCGGGAGGAGCGCCGTGAGTTCGGAAGTTTCGCCGCTGTAGGAAACCGCGAGGATCGCGTCATCCCGAGTGACCATGCCGAGGTCCCCGTGCTGGGCTTCGGCGGCGTGCAGAAAAAACGACGGGGTGCCGGTCGAAGCCAGCGTCGCCATGATCTTGCGGCCGATCGATCCAGACTTGCCGATGCCCGTCACGACGACACTGCCCTTGCAGGCCCGCAATGTTTCGACGGCCGAGGCGAAGGCCGGGCCGACGCGCCCCACAAGCGCGCGGACCGCTTCCGCTTCCATCCGGATGACGCGGCGGGCTTCGCGGACGGCGAGGGCGGCTTTACGGTCCACGGCGTTTTTTCACTTTTTTCACTTTTTTTACCAATCGGTCGATGTCGATGAGGGACTTGAGGAGCCGCCGCATGCCCGAGAGCGGCATCTGGTTCGCGGCGTCGGATTTCGCGCGGCCGGGATTCGGGTGGACTTCCATGAAAATCCCGTCGACTCCGGCGGCGACGGCGGCGCGGGCCAGGACCGGCACGAACCGCCGGTCCCCGCCGGTCTTGCCGCCCGCGCCCGGCATCTGGACGCTGTGGGTGGCGTCGAAGATGACGGGAATGCCGAGATCGCGGATGACCTCGATCGAGCGCATGTCCACGACGAGATTCCCGTAACCGAACGTCGCGCCGCGCTCGGTCACGGTCACGCGGGGATTGCCGGCCGAGGTGACTTTGGCGGCGGCGAACCGAGCGTCCTCGGGCGAGAGAAACTGGCCTTTCTTGATGTTCACCACGCGGCCGGTTTTCGCGGCGGCGCGGATGAGGTCGGTCTGGCGGCACAAGAAGGCGGGAATCTGGAGAACGTCGGCGACGTCCGCGGCGGGTCCGCACTCCTCCTCCTTGTGCACGTCGAGCAGGACCGCCACGCCGAGCCGCTTCTTCACGCGCTCGACCAGGCGGATTCCCTCGCGAAGACCCGGTCCCCGAAATGACCCGCCGCTGGTGCGGTTGGCCTTGTCGTAGGACGTCTTGAAAATAAACCCGATTCCCAAGTCCTCGCAGATTTCGGCCAGGCCCTCGGCCGTGCGCATCAGCATCCGGTCATCCTCGATCACGCACGGGCCGCCGATGAAAACGGCCGGGCGGCCGCCGCCCAGCACCACGCCGGGCCGCACCGGAACTGTCCTCGGCGCGCTCATGCGGAGGGCTTCATCGAAATGGCGGCGGCGACGAATGCCTTAAAGACGGGATGAGGCGAAAGCGGCGTCGAGAGGAATTCAGGGTGGAACTGAACGCCCATAAAAAACGGATGATCTTTGATTTCGACAATTTCGACCAGACCCGTGGCCTGGTCAAGACCCGACGCGGACAGACCCGCCTTTTCGAGTTTCTGGACGTACCCGGAATGGACTTCATACCGGTGCCGATGCCGTTCGACGATGCGGGGCCTGCCGTAGACCCTGCGCGCCAGGCTGTCGGACTTGAGATTGCAGGTAAACGCGCCGAGCCGCATGGTCCCGCCCAGTTTCTTTTTGGCTTTCTGCGCCTCCATGAGATCGATGACCGGGTGGCGTGACCGCGCGGTGAATTCCGTGCTGCCGGCGCCGTCGAGGCCAAGGACGTTCCGGGCGAATTCGATGACCGCGATCTGAAGACCCAGGCAGATTCCGAAATACGGGATTTTTTTCAGGCGCGCGTAAGCCGCCGCCAGGACCTTGCCCTCGATGCCGCGTTCGCCGAATCCGCCGGGGACCAGGATGCCGGATACGCCGGCGAAGGATTCGCGAAGCGTTGCCTCGCGCAGTTTTTCGGAGTCGATCCATTTGAGTTCAAGTTTCCGGCCGTTTGCCGCGGCGGCATGATGGAGGGACTCGACGACGCTTTTGTAGGCGTCATGGAGCTTGATGTATTTTCCGACCACCGCGATCTCCACCGTGTCTTTGGCGGATGTGAGAGTGCGGGCCAGACGTTCCCATCGCTCCACGAGACTTGCGCCGGCCTGTCCGGCGGGTTTCCGCAGGCCCAGGCGCTGGAGGAGAATTTTGTCCACGCCCTCCGCCCTCAGCAGGAGCGGC
The DNA here is from genome assembly GCA_016202645.1 of bacterium. GTDB lineage: Bacteria > Lindowbacteria > 2-12-FULL-62-27 > 2-12-FULL-62-27 > 2-12-FULL-62-27 > JACQOF01. The sequence goes on along the minus strand of JACQOF010000050.1, from coordinate 824 downwards.
ACTTCATAGATGGTCCGGACGTCCGGCAGGGAAATGACGCAGGCGGGATCGACGTTGGAAAAGAGCGCGATTTTTTCGCGCGCGGCGTCACTGATCCGGATTGAGGATCGGGCGACGATGAGATCGGGCTGAATCCCGATCCGGCGAAGCTCCTGGACGCTGTGCTGGGAGGGCTTGGTTTTCAGCTCCTCGACGGTGCCAAGAAAGGGGACCAGGGTCAAATGGAGGAAGACGGTGTCGCCGCGCCGCTGGAGCGCCATCTGCCGGATCGCCTCGAGGAACGGCTGGCTTTCGATGTCCCCGACGGTCCCGCCGACTTCGACGAGAATGATGTCAAGCCCGTCTTCGAGCGCGGTGATGCGGGACTTGATCTCCTCGATGACGTGCGGGACGGTCTGGACCGTCGCGCCGAGGTAGTCGCCGCGACGTTCCCGGGTGATGACCGACTCGTAAATTTTTCCGGCGGTGACATTATTTTTCGCCCCAAGCCGGACGCCCATGAACCGCTCGTAGTGGCCGAGGTCGAGGTCCGTTTCGGCGCCGTCGTCCGTGACGAAAACTTCGCCGTGCTGGAAGGGGTTCATCGTCCCGGCGTCGACGTTGAGATAGGGATCCAGCTTGACGGCGGTGACTTTCAGATAGTTGAACTTGAACAGCGCTCCAAGCGACGCAGTAGTGATGCCCTTGCCGAGGGACGAGAGGACCCCGCCGGTGATGAAAACGTATTTGGCGGGGCGTTTCATTCTGCTCCGCCGGGAGTGCGCTTACGCTCTTGGGGGCTACGCAGAATACAACCCTCCGTAGCACTCAGGAGCCGCAGGCGG
>JACQOF010000049.1 GCA_016202645.1 bacterium | reverse complement strand
TGGATATCCACGGGCCCCGTCACGTCCCTGTCCGGCACGATGTTCACGTCCGCCAGCTTCGCCAGCGCCTGAAGAACCACCCCGATATCCGTCCGTGTGAAATTTAAAAAAATCGTTTGCGGCTTTGTTTGCAGGAAAATATCGACCGGAGAAGTATCCGAAAAGGCCGGCGTCAGAGACGCCGACCCGCCGTCGGTGGAGAACTCTGGAGAGGCTGATCCGGCAGGCGCAATACCGAGCGCCAGACAGAGACCGACAGATGTCACAACTCGATTCGCCCACCACCACATAGTATAGACATCCTATCTAATCGATCCTGCTTTTGCAATGCGATTCAATTCTAAAGCGCAACCGTGCGGATTAAAAAATATCTTTCAGGGTGTCGAATCCCCGCGCGAGTTTCTCGCCCAGCCGCAGGCGGATCATGAGGTCGTTGTAGGTGGCCATCACGAGGAGCGTGAGGACCATGGCCCAGCCGAGGATGTTCCAGCGTTCGAGGCTTTTGACCGACATTTTCCGGCGGCGGATGGCCTCGATCAGGAACAGGAAAATGAGGCCGCCGTCGGTGATGAGAAAGAGCGGGATGAGGTTGACGAATCCGAGGTTGGCGTTGATCATGCCGAGAAATTCCAGAAAGGGATATCCGCCCTGTTTGAGGCTGTCCCCCGCAAACTGGGCGATGCCGACCGGGCCAGCGAGCATTTTGACGGAGAGAGAGCCGGAGACGAGCTGCCAGAGCACCGTGAGGAATTTCAGGACGAATTCGTAGAGCATCATGCAGGCGATCTTGAGGCTTTCCATGAACGCGACCCTCTGCGATTCGGTCTTCACGCCGCTCTGGATGCCGATCCGCCCGACTGTCTCCACTTCGCCCTGCGCGTTCTGGACCTGGTGCGCCTCCGGAATCAGCGTGAGGGTCACAGGACCGCTCTCCCGGACAACGCCCAGGATCAGCGTCTCGCCGGGCGCGCGGGAAATGGCGCTGTGAAGCTCGCTCCACTCGGAGATCGGTTTGCCGTTGACCGCCGCGATGCGGTCACCCGCCATGAGGTCCGCGCGCGAGGCGGGACTGGAGGGAAACACACGGGCGATTGCCGGATCCACGCGGGGATAGGCGATTTTGGCCAACTCGGCGGCCGCGCCCGATTCGAGCCGCAGGGTCTTGCGGCCCTTGTCGCCTTCGCACACGAGCGTGACGGGCCAGGTTTTTTCTTCCTCGAGAATTTTGAAAATCTCGTCATACCGCCCGGGTTTCCGCCCGGCGATCTCGATCACGCGGTCGCCGACGTCGATGCCGTATTTTTCATAGACTACAGGGCCGTCGGCAGGCGTGCCGAAAATCGGTTCGTAAATGGGCGTCTGAATGCCGCCGGTCCAGAGATAGATCACGACGCAGAGGTACGCGCAGACAAAATTGGCTGTCGGCCCGGCCAGGGCGATCTTTACCCGGATCCATATGGATTTCGAAAAAAATTCGTCGGGCTGGCCGCTGAGCGATTCGGGATCGTCGCCCGCCATTTTGACGAATCCGCCGACGGGAATAACGCCGAGGCTGTAGCGGGTGCCGCCGCGCGTGGTCGACCAGATCCGCGGGGGAAATCCGATGCAGAATTCCTCGACCCGGACGCCGTTGCGGCGCGCAAGGATAAAATGGCCCAGCTCGTGGACGAGGACCGCGACGCCGAGGACGATCAGGGTGCCGATTACGTAGTACACGGGTGGTTCTCCACGATGGCCGCGGCACGGAGGCGCGTGATCCGGTCGGCCCGAAGGATGTCCTCGAGACGGGCGGCCCGGAAGGAAAACGTCGAGTCAAAGGTTTTTCGGATGACGGCGAAAATGTGATCGAACCGGATTTTGCCCGCTAAAAACGCCTGCACCGCGATCTCGTTCGCCGCCGACAGCACTGCCGGCGCCGATCCGCCCGCGGCCAGCGCGCGGTAGGCCAGATCGATCGAGGGAAACCGCCGCCGGTCGGGTTCGTGGAACGACAGGGTCCGGACCCTCGGCAGGTCCAGGCGGGCCACACAGCGTTCCCGGCGCTCGGGATAGAAAAGGGCGTACTGGATCGGCAGGCGCATGTCGGGCACGGCGGCCTGCATCTTGACGCTGCCGTCGACGAACTCGACCATCGAGTGGACGATCGATTCGGGATGGATCACGACGCCGATCTTGTCGGCCGGCAAATCGAACAGGTATTTGGCTTCGATGATCTCGAGCGCCTTGTTCATGAGCGTGGCGGAATCAATCGTGATCTTCGGGCCCATTTTCCAGTTCGGGTGCCGGAGCGCCTCCGCGCGGGTGACCCGCGATAGAGGTTTTCCGTTTCGGAAAAAGGGTCCGCCGGAAGCCGTGAGCAGGACTTTGCGGATTGACGCGGGATCCTCGCCGACCAGGACCTGGAACACGGCGTTGTGCTCGCTGTCGACCGGGAGGAGCGGCGCACCGGACTTTTTGGACTCGCGCAGGAGAAACTCGCCGGCGCAAACGAGGGATTCCTTGTTCGCGATCGCAAGCGGAATGCCCCGCCGGACGGCCGCGAGGGCGGAGGGGAGGCCGGCGGCGCCGACGATGCCGTGAAGCAGGATGTCCGGCCTGGCCCGGTCGATGATCTCGGTGAGGGCGTCCATGCCGGAGAGCAGGCGCGCGGATCTCGGCAGATGCTTCCGTATTTTTTTCGCGGCGGCCTCGTCGGTGACCACCACATAGTCGGGCCTGAATTCGCGGGCCTGGCGCGCGAGCCGATCGATGCGCCGCCCGCGCGCCGCGAGGACCCGAACGCGAAATTGGTCCGGAAATTTTCGGATGACGTCGAGGGCGGACCGGCCGATGGATCCCGTGCTGCCGTAGAGAGCGATCCGACGCATGACGACGGGGTCAGGGCTTTTGGCCGACGGCGATGAGCCGCGCCAGATCGTCGAGAAGCCGGCTGACGTCGGATGAAGGAGCCGCCGCGCGGGCTTCGTCAAACAAGACCTGCGCCTCGGCGGTGATTCCCTGCTTGAAATAAGCCACGGCGAGGTCAACCTTGGCCCAGATGTCGTTCGGATTGATCTGGAGCGCTTCCTTCAAAAACACCATCCCGCCCGGATAATCGCCCTTGGCCACCCGGAGCCAGCCGAGTTCACGGAGCGCTTCGGGCGACCTGGATATTTCGAGGCTCTTCTGAAGCTCGACCTCCGCGCGCGCTAGGTCTCCCAGCCGCAGATGGGCCATGCCCAGAAGATGCAGAAGTTTTGGGTTCCGGCGGAAAGTCGGCAGGGCCTGCCGGATGGTGGTGACGGCGCCGAGGGGATTGCCGGATTTCATCTGGACGACGGCGAGATTTTCGATGATCTGAATGTCGCCGGGCGCCATGCGCCGCGCTTCCTGCAAAACCTGAGCGGCGGCGTCCAGCCGGTTGAAATGGCAGTGGAGAATGGCCTGCCCGACGTATCCGGCGGAATTGTTGGGATGCACCGCCCGGAGTTTTTCAAAACTTCCGGCAGCCTCCTCGTACCGCCCGGACTTGTAGTGGGCGATCCCGAGGTTGTAGAAGAGGGCGGGTGTCTGCTCGACGAGGGGTCCGTGCGAGCCCAGAATATCCGAGACTTCGATCACCCGGCCGATGCGGAGGCAGAGGTTTGTGTGGGCGAGAAGAATTTCCCGCTGGAGGGGCTCGTCGCACCGCGCGATGCCCCGCTGGAGAATGCCGCGAAAGAAATCATAGGATTCGTCGGTCCGGCCGAGACGCTCCAGACACTGGCCGACCCGAAGACTGAGCTGGATGGAATCCGGTTCGCCGAGAAGCGCCCGCCTGTAATGCGGCAGGGCACGGGCCGCGCGGCCCAGGCTGAACTGGTGTTCCGCGAGCCGCCGTTCCCTCTCCATCGCGCCGACCGGATTTTTTGATCCTGCCATTTCCGTCACATCCCCGTCACGTCAGAACGCTTCCGACCAGCCCCGGATGGCCGTTCAGAAGTTCCCGCGCCGGGCCGGCGCGTTTGCCTTCAAGCTGGATTTGATCGACATGAAGGAGGGTAGATTCCGAGCACCCGATTGTCAAGAAACGGCCGGCGGCGCTCCGGCCAACCCCGGCGACGGGAATACCGCCGGCGGATTCTGGACGGGCGGATACCGTGAGAATTTTAAGTCGCGCGTTCCCCCAGAACGCGAATGCCCCAGGCTCGGGAGAAAATGCCCGAACCCGTCGCGCGACGATTTCGGCCGGCTGGTCGAAGGAAAGATGAAGTTCCTCCTTCTTGATTTTGGGCGCCATCGTCGCCCGCGCGTCGTCTTGGGGCCTGAGCGCAGGCGCGTGGCCGCGCCCGATGTCATCCAAAAATGCGTCCAACAGCGGCACGGCCATTTCGGCGAGCCGCGCACGCAGGGCTCCGAATGTTTCGTCCGGGCCGATGGGCGTTTCCGCGGTCGAAACGATCGGCCCGGCGTCACAGCGTTCGGTGACCCGAAGCAGTGTCACGCCGGTCGTCCGGTCCCCGTTCAAAATCGCCCTCTGGATCGGCGCCGCGCCGCGCCAGGCCGGCAGGACCGATCCGTGGATGTTGTAGGGCCCAAGTTTCGCGAGACCCAACACGGAAGGTTTCAGGATCTGGCCGAAATCGCAGACAAGAAAAAGATCCGCATGGACGCCGGTCAGTTCCTCGACGGCGCGCGGATCATTCACGTTGGGGATTTTTTTCACGGCCACCCGCTTCCCCGCCAGAAAATCGGCGACCGGCGTTGGCCTCGATTTTTTCCCGCGGCCGGCCGGCCGATCCGGCTGGGTCACGACGTGGAGACGGAGTTCCGGACGCGCGAGAATTCGTTCAAGACAGGGCAGACCGAACTCGCCACTGCCGAGGTAAAGGACCGAAAGACCGCTCATGTCGCCCGGCGCCGCGCTTCGAACCGGAGGCGTTCGGCGAGGTCGAGCTGGTCGACGATCAGTTTGCCGGTGAGATGGTCCATTTCATGCTGGACGATCCGGGCGAGGAGATCGGTGAATTCGCGCTCGACGGGTTTGTTTTTCAAGTCCATGTACCGCACGCGGACGGCCCGGGGACGGATCACCTGGACTGTGAGGTTGGGCAGAGAGAGACAGCCTTCCCCCAGAGGGACCAGTTCGTCCGACTTCTCCAGAATTACTGGATTGATCAGGGTCAACGGCCTGGGTTGAAGTTTCGGATGCTGGACGATGCAGAGCTGAAGATTCTCGCCGACCTGGGGCGCGGCCAGGCCCACGCCCTGCGCGGCGTGCATGGCCGCGCGCATGCCGTCGGCCAGGCGGCGGATCAACGCGGTGATCCGCGCGATGGGGTCGGATTTTTTCCGGAGAACGGGATTGCCGTACGTGAGAATATCGAGGGGAGTCTTTCCGGTCACGGCCCGTCAGCGTCCCGGAGTTCCTCCAGGATCCGGCAGGCCGCGCCGGCGTGGCGGTCCGAAAACGTCTGCGGGGGATCCACCGGCCCCGCCACGATAAACGCCCGAAGGGCCTCCTCCAACTTGTCGATTTTTCCCTCCTCGAAAATTTGGACATCCGCGAGCGCGCCGGGGTGGGCCAGAATCGCCCGGGCGTTCGCGGTCTGGTGGTCGTCCAGGGCGCGCGGATAAGGCACCAGCACGACCCGGGCTTTCCCGACGCTGGCGAGTTCCGCCAGAAATGACGCGCCGGCCCGCGAGAGAACAATGTCGGCCGAACGGATGGCGGGGCCCATTCGTTCGAGAAACGGCAGAAGCGTGAAACTGCCGCGCAGGTCCCGGGCGTTGTCGATGAGGCGCCGGGCCGCCGGGATATCGGCGAGATTGGGACCGGCCAGAAAAAGCACGTCGAGACGTTCCATGAGCCACGCGAAGAAATCGGGGCGGCCGGAAAAAAAATCGAGAAAGAATTTGGATCCCTGACTGCCGCCGACCACCAGCATCCGCATCCGGCCGCGGCCGGCCGGCTCGCGCTCGATCAGGATTTTTTTCCGGACTGGGCATCCGGTGAGGACACAGCGCGATTTGCGGGGGCCGAATTTCCCGGCGGCCTCCTCGAAGGTCATAAAAATTTTCTTCGCCAGCGGAGCGAGCAGGCGGTTCGCGCGGCCGGGAACGGCGTTCTGCTCGTGCAGATAAACCTTCACCCCGCATAGCTTCGCCGCCAGGACAGATGCCACGGAAGGAAATCCTCCGAAGGCGACGATACAGCGGCACCGCCGCACGTGGGAAATCGCGGCAAGAATGGCCCAAAAAAGCCTGGCCAGCGACAGCAGCTTGTGAAAAATCCCCTGGCCGCCGAAGGCGCTGCCCGGAAGAAAGACGTGGGGAAAGGACTGCCGGAGGATCTGCCGGTCGAGGGGGCGGCCCGCGGCCAGGATCAGCACTTCCGGCGCGTCCGGCTGGGACGTGATTTCCTCCGCCAGGGCGATCGCGGGAAACAGGTGGCCGCCAGTGCCGCCGGCGGCAAGACCGATTCGCGTGGTTTTAATCGTTGTGGGGGATGATGTAGGCGGAACCGCCGATGAATTCCCGGAGCGGCGAGGTGGGCGGGATGAGGTCCAGGTTGGAAAATTCCGCGAGGGTGTTGAGCAGGGAATACGTGCGGATGCCGCGGACGTAAGGGTCCAGCCGTCCCTCCGCGCGAAGACTTTCGATGTAGGTGAGTTCCGGAAAATAATCCTTCAGGGCATGTTTCAGAACCGGGAGTTCATACGGAAGACCCGCGTTGATGACCGAGTCCGTGGAAAAAATGTAGGGGATGATGTGCTTGAGTTCGCCCTTCCGCACGTAGGGCCAGTGGCTCAAAGTCTGCTCGACGCTGTACCCGCGGTGCCGGACGTCCCGGATCATGCGCTTCAACATGCGGACGTCCGCCCAACGGGTCCAGCCGCCGCTGACGTTCCGGATGACGTTCATCGACTCGATGTAGATCCGGAATTTCTTGTTCTGGGGAACGGCCCCGGTGAGGCGGCGGTAGAGGCCGTGAAGACAGTCGATCAGGATGATCTCGCCGGACTCGAGGTGAAAAGGTTCCGTGCCGTCCCGCCGGCCTTTTTTGAAATTGTATTTCGGTTTTTGAATTTCCCGGCCGGCCAGGAGGTCCTCGAGATTGCGGTTCAGGAGGTCCATGTCGATCGCCTCCGGCATTTCGAAGTCATAGTCCCCGAACTCGTCCTTCGGCTGCTGGGAGAGGTCGAAGAAGTAGTCGTCGACGTTGAGCTGGCGGAAGCGTAGGTTTTCCTTTTTGAGCTCGTTGCCGATGATCACCGTGGTGGTGGTCTTGTTGGAGCAGGACGGGCCGGCGATGATGACGACCTGGATGGCGCCCTTGAGGTCCAGGATTTTTTTCGCGGTGGCCAGGATGTCGTCGTGGTACCGCCGCTCGGCAAGGCCAATGAGTTCGCGGAGGTCCTTGCCGTTCCGGCCCATGACCCAGTCGTTCAGCGCAAAAACGCTGTCGCAGTCGTTGTCGATGTTCCACTCGAGAGTCGTCCGCACCGCATCCCGGGGAATGCCGTCGCGGGTGAACTGCAGTTCCGAAATGTCCCCGGAATGGATCTTCCGGCGGCCCTCCCGGTAAATCATGTAGCCCTCCGCGACTTCGATCTCCCCGATGTCCTTCAGCTCCCGCTCGATGGAATCCTGCAGATATTCCCGCGGCGGGCAGAGAACGTGGGGCGGCAGGGAGCTTCCGGACAGGGCGATGACCTTCTCGAAAAGGTACTCGGTCATTTCCCGGCGAGTCGCTTCGTCGAACTTGGGAAACAGATTGTGGGTGTACTTGGCGTCGACTTCAGCGGAATCGACCTCGGCCCGGATCCAGTCCTTGATCTGCGCGGCGGAATCGGCTATTTTCTTGGAGCCGAGCTGGTCCTTGAATTTTTCGAGAAGGACGTACGCGATCCGTTCGGTCACGAAGGCGTCGTCCATGCGGATTTTTCTTTCGGCTGGATCGTAATTGACGAATTTGACGACGAAGTCGGATTTGATCCAGGCGAGGTCGTAGTATTCCCGGTAGACCCGCGCGGCGACGCGGCGGGCGTAGCGGAGCGCTCGATGCTGGGAGATGCCGAGGTTGTTGCCGGCGACGTCGACGATGGCCGCATTGATGGACCGCGCGATCCGGGACAGATCGAAATCCTCGATCGCGCCGTGCTTGTTGACGATCTTCACGATCGTGTTGGGCACGCTCATGGCCGGGTGTTGATGTGTCGGTTCATTTTCGGGAGGATAGATCGAATTGGGGCAAGTTTTCAAGAGGCGGAAGGAGGATCGTTGAAAAAAATATGGATGGAAACTCGGCGGCGCCCGGCACGCCCAACCTGCCCATTGAACGGCTGAACCTCCCGCCGCGGGCGTACCGCTGTCTCAAGTCGGCGGGTCTGCACACGGTGGAATCTGTCCTGCGGACTCCCCTGGCGGATATTCTGGCCCTGAGAAATTTCGGCGCGGGCTCGATGAAAATCCTGGCGCGCGTTTTGCGCCGGATGGGATATCGGTGGCAAATCGACCGCCGGCCGCCGGACTTGGCGGCAATCCTCGGCATGGACATCGCCCAGGTCGGGTTTTCCGACACGCTCGTCGAATGCCTCCATCTGGCGCAGATCGAGCGGGTGGGTGAACTGGCAACGCGACAGGCCCGGGACCTGCTCCGGTATCCGCAAATTGGCCCGCGGCGGCTCAAAATCATCCGGCATGTCCTCAACGACCTCGGCCTGGACCTCGGCATGGACCTGATCCTCTCCGATGCGGGCCGATGGGTGGACCGGCTTGACCACATTCGAGAGACCCTGCGGGCGAGACTGAAAACGCCCGCGGACGAGTTTTTCTTCGCGCAGGCGGCTGGCCTCCGACACCGGACCCTCAAAAAATTCCTCGGGGGAGACAGGCTGACCGCATTCGTCCGCGATAAATTTAAATCGATCGTCCCCCGGCTCCTCGACCCGGAAACCCCGTTTGACTGGAAAAAGCACAAGCCCTACCGGGAACTCATGCGGGCCAAGTCGGCCTACGAGGAAACCGGAAGCCTGAAGCGCGCCGCGCGAAAACTGGGCATGAGCCACGAAAAAATCCGGATCCTTTTAAAACTCGGCGCTACCCTCCGCCTTTAAGGAAACGCCGTTCCTCCCCCCTTGAGGGGGAGGTAAGGAGGGGGGTTTCAGCAATGCGACGTTTGGGCACCCCCCTCCCAGCCTCCCACTCAAGGGGGGAGGAGTTTTTAAAAACCGGAGACGGGCCTGGGTAAAATATCGCGGGCGCGTGATATCGAAATCTGATATACTACGAATGTTATGGAAGGCATCCTGACGACACGCGCCCGGCGGGGACCAGCCCGGTTTCTGTGGACGGGACTTTTGGCCCTGCTGGTCGGCGCCGGGTTTCTGATTTATCTCAAGGCCGCCGTCTTTCCGTTCGCTTCGGTCCGCCCGGTACATTCAGAGGAAGAATTCAATCGGGCGGGTGATCCGGAATTCGACGTTCGAATTCCCATGTCGGAAGAAAACGCGGCCGCGTTTCGAAACCTGCTGGGCGGCGGCTATCCGCCGCCGGGCGAGCCGTACGGAGACACGGACGTTGAAGCGGCGGGCCGGCGTATCGCGCGGTTCGTGCGGGGCCGGATGCGGCAGGCGCCCGGGGTATTGCGCCGGGTGGACGCGGTCCTCGGCGAGCCGGTTCAGGAGTATCCGGGACTGTGTTCGGAATATTCCAAAATCGTCGTCGCCGCCGCGCAGTCTCTGGGCCTCACGGGACGCGTCATCTGGATGGACGGGCACACCACGTCGGAGATTTTCTTTCCGGGATACGGATGGGTCGTGGTCGACTCGAACGGAAACCTGATGTTCCGCCTCCCGGCGGACAGGGATGTCCAGTCCCCGAAGCTACAGACTCAGGAAATTCCAGGACGGGATTTCCTTCAATCTGCGAAGGGGGCGGGACGCTGGGCCGGGGTCACGACGATTCTGGATTCGCCGGAAATACCGGCCCCCTTCCGCCTCACAACCGGATCTGAGAACGATCCGGATTTTTCGGATTCCACGATCCGTCTGGCCTACCGGGGCAATCCCCTGGCGATGGTCGTCGAAGGCCCCCGGCTGATGGATTTCGACTTGCACACGCGGGATGCCAAACGGATCTTCCGGTATCTGGCTTTCGGCGAGCCGATCTTCCACGCGACTCAGCTCCGCTCCGCTGATCGTCCGCCTGCCGGAAACCTCCGGTCTCTGACGCTCTGGATTTTGGGATTGGAACTGACGCTGCTCGGCGTTTCCATCCGGGAATTTTTCAGGCGATGACGCCGGGGCGGAGAATGGTCGGGACGGTCCTCATCGCGCTCTCGATGCATGCTCCTGCTTCGGCGGCGGATAGCCTGTCGGCCTCCCGCCGGACGGCGATCGTGACGGCGGTCGAAAAAGTTCTCCCGGCAACCGTGACCATCGGCGCGGAACGCGTTGCGGTCCAGCAGGTGAATCCGTTTCGAAGTCTCCACAACGAATTTTTTTCGGACTGGTTTTCCGACCCTTTTTTCGGTGGATTCCGCCGGGTGGTGCGGATGGCCGTCCTTGGCAGCGGCATCATCGTCGACCCCACGGGCTTGGTGATCACCAATGATCATGTCGTTGCTGACGCGGAAAACATTCAGGTGACTCTGTCGGACGGCCGCGTCTTTCCGGCGAAACTTCGCGGCCGGGGACTGCCGCTCGACTTGGCGCTTCTGGAGATCGATCAGCCGAAAGGCGCGAAGGTTGATCTGCCGTACGTGACCCTGGGCACCGCCTCGGACCTGGCGCTCGGCGAGTGGGCGATTGCGATCGGCGCGCCGTCGAATCTGGAGGCAAGCGTGACGGCGGGCGTGATCAGCGCGGTGGACCGGCGCCTTCCGGCCAAACAGGACTACACATATCTGGGCATGATCCAGACAGACGCGGCCATCAACCCCGGAAATTCCGGCGGCCCCCTCGTCAACGCCGATGGCCGGGTCGTCGGCGTCAACACGGTGATCATGTCGCAAAGCGGCGGCTCGGAGGGACTCGGATTTGCGATCCCGGCGGATCACGCCCTGAAGGTCATCGACGACCTGCGGGTCGCGGGAGAAATCCGGCCGGCGTGGTTTGGATGGGAATTGGAGGAGGACAAGGAAGCGGGTCTTGTGGTCCGGGAGGTCCATCCGTCCGGGCCCGCGGCGGCCGCGGGCGTCCGGTCCGGAATGGAGTTAAAAGAAATTGAAACGCAAAAAATCAGAACCATGGCGGACTACGAGAAACTGCTCCTGTCGGTCCGGATCGGCCAGACGGTTTCCGTCCGCGTCACCGGGGACAGCGCGGGCCGGACCCTGCGGCTGAAAGCCCGGGTAATCCCGGAGGAACTGATTCGCGTCGACCTGGGTCTGGACGTGCAGGACGTTTCGATCCAATACCGCCGGCGGGTTGGAACCGGCGTGGTCGTGAGAGACATCCGTTCCACGGGGATATTTGGCAAGATGGACCAGCCCACGCTCGCGCCGGGAGATATTCTCGTAAGCATCGCCGGCGCGGCGGTCGAGTCGGTCCAGGCCTACAAGGACATCCAGCGCCGGCTCAAGAAGGGCATGCGCGTGGAATTCGTCATTCGCCGCCAGAATGTCCTCTACACGTTTACGGTCCGGCTTTGACCGTCGCCACTTTTGTCCTTGGGATTTAATTCATTCCATTGACTCGTACGCGCTTTTGTGATGTTTTGACATCCGGCCCGCGACGGGCGGGCTGAAATCCATGCTTGAAGGAGACATTCATGCCACTTTCAGTTGGAACCAAAGCGCCGGAATTTACGCTCAAGACCAAGACCGCGGAGGGGCCGAAGGACGTCAAACTGAGCGATACGGTCGGAAAGAAAAATACGGTTCTCCTGTTTTTTCCGCTGGCCTTTACGGGCGTCTGCACGCAGGAGATGTGCGATGTTTCGAAGGGATTGAACGAGTACGCCAAGCTGAACGCCCAAGTCTACGGCGTCAGCGTCGACAGCCCGTTTGCCCAGGAGGCGTGGGCGCAGAAGGAATCGATCAAGATCCCGCTGCTCTCGGACCTCAACAAGAAAACGGCTGAAAGCTATGGCGTGCTCCTGCCGGACCTCATCGGGCTCGGGTCGGTCAGCGCGCGGGCGGCGTTTGTGATCGACAAGAAAGGCGTCATCCAGTACAGCGAGCAGACCCCGACGCCGAAAGATCTGCCGAATTTCGCGGCGATCAAGTCCGCGCTCGAAAAGATCAAATAGGTCTCAGCCGCCCAGCCGACTGATCATTTCGCCCAGGTTCTGCGGCCTTTCAAATTTTATCTTCACGGAAAATCTCCGGCGGTCGTCCGCCAGGTGTTCGAGGGCTGATTCCGCGCCCCCGGCTGCGCGGGCAAGGATTTCCTCAAGATCCGGTTTGACCGCGCGGTATGTCTCCGGCGTGTTCGGCGCGATGGCGCGGTCGTTGATCAGAAACAAAAGTTCCTTCCCGGAAAAGCGGAGTTTCCCGCCGAAGGCCGGGTCCGCTTCCAGGCGGCGGCAGGCCGACAGGATATCGCGAAGGGATTTGGTGAGTTTCGACTTGTTGGACCCCTCCGTCCGCGTTCGCCGATTGTAGAGAAGGCCCCTTCGGCCGTCTGTTTCGTCCAGCCAGTAGTCCGTGTGATGCCCGATGAGCGCCGTGAGGGGTCCGTCGTGGACGTGCCGGTAATCGGCCACGTCGACAAAAATTTCCGGGCTGTCCGGGATCCATGTATTGAACACGCGAAAAAAAATATCGGGGTCAGCCGGCGCGGGATCCTCCAGAAAAACCTTCCAGTTGATTTTTTGGATGTCCATGCCGAAAGCCGATCAGGCGTTGAGGACGGCGTTTGAGGAGGCTTGCGCCATGCTCATTCGGATGTTGCAGCTGTAGGCGGCTTCGATGAAGAGCTGGGCCTCCTCGACCAGATGATGGGATTTCTCCGCGTCGAAGACTCCGGTCCGGCGCTCGTGGGCGCGAAAATAATAGGCGGCGAATTTCGGGCCCGCATAGGGGTCATGAAAAATCTGCGTGTCGTAGAACCGCGACCGGAATTCCTTCACGACGGCCTCCGGGTCCTCGGAGATGTCGATGTTATATTTTTTGATGAGGGCCTGCGCGGCATGCATCATCGCGCGGTAGGCGGTCTCGGCGGCTTTCTGAGGCTCGCCCTGGTCGAGCAACACCTGCGCTTCGAACACCTCCCGGTCGGCGGCCTTGAGGCCGAACTCGGTCAGGCTGACCACCTCCCCGGCGCACTCGCCCATGCCCTTGTCCTTGGTTGAATACTCCCGCACATCGCCCCAATCCGTATAGTAGGACGCGTCCTTTTCGCGGGGGGGAACTTCCGCCAAATCCGCCAGCGCTTTCTTGATTTCCGTCTTGCCGAGCCGCGCGATGAATGCCTGAAAACTTTCTCCAGCCTGGCGGCCGCGCGCGTAGAGATCTGTCAGGCGATCGACAGTTGCCGGGACGGATTTGGAGGGAATGTTGCCCATGGCCAGTCCGTAGGACGCGGCGTTCTCCTTTGATTTTCCGCCCAGCACCAGTTGAAAATGCGGCACGACGAAATCGCGCACGTTCCGGCTGGTTCCGTAAAATCCTATGTCGGCGATGTGGTGCTGGCCGCAGGAATTGAAACAGCCGCTGATCTTGATCCGAAGACCCCGGATCGCTTCGTCGAGCTGCATGCTCTTTTCCGCCAGACGGGTCCGCAGAACGCCCGCGAGGCCCCGGGAGGACGACACGCCCAGTTTGCAGGTGTCGGTGCCGGGACAGGCCGTGACGTCGACGATGGTCCCCGCCCCAGGCTCGGCCAGATCGATCGACTTGAGGGCCGCGTAGACCGCCGGCACGTCCGACTGGCTGACCCATCGAAGGATGATGTTCTGCTCGACCGTCGTCCTCACGGTGTTCTTCACGAATTTCCGGGCGATGTCGGCCAGGCCGCGCATCTGGTTGGCGGTAATGTCGCCGAGCGGCAATGTCACGCTGACGACGGCATAACCCGGCTGGCGCTGGGGGGCGACGTTGGTGGAAAGCCAGTATTCGTATTCGTTCCCTCCTTCGCCAGGAGTGCGCTCACGCTCTTGTGGGCTTCGGAGGGGGGACTCGTCGGTTTCGGAAAGCTGAGAGAGAAAATCGGTCCAGCGCGCGTCTTTTGGCAGCTTGGCCCGCTCTTCAACCACAAGTTCCCGGAATTTTTCGATCCCGAGGTCCGACACTAGAAACTTGATCCGCGCGCGGCCGCGTTTTTTCTTTTCACCCAGCCTCGCGTAGACACGGCAGACTGCCTGGGTCAGGGCGAGAAATTCCTCCTCCGGGACGAACTCGGCGAAGACCTTGGCCTTGTAAGGATCGGATCCCAGACCGCCGCCGACCACCATCTCGAACCCGCGCCGCTCTCTGCCACTTTCCGTTCGCTTCACCGCGATGAATCCGAGATCGTGCATGCTGGTCAGGCCGCAGGGATGCTGGCGGCATCCCGAAAAGGCTATTTTGAATTTCCGGCCGAAATCCTGGACGTCGGGATGGCCGAGAAGATATCGAAAGGCGGCCCTGGCGTAAGGCGTCACGTCAAACGATTCGTCCCGGCAGACGCCCGCCACGGGACAGGCGGTGACGTTCCGGACGGAATTCCCGCAGGCTTCCAGCGTCGTGATTCCGACCGCCGCGAGGCGCCGGAACATGGACGGCGTGTCGTCGATGGAGACGTAGTGGAGCTGGAAATCCTGGCGGGTGGTGACGTGGCAGATCGAATCGGCGTATTCCTCCGACAGGTCCGCGATCACATCCATTTGTTCGGTGGTCATTCCCCCGAAGGGAATCTTGATTCTCTGCATCCCCGGCGCATCCCAAAGGGTGTTCGGGCCTTTGGTCGCGGCGGCCGGATAGGAAATGGCGCGCTGAGACGCGCCATCGTGCCTGAACCCGTTGTCGTAGCGCTGGCCGTAAGCCCCGCGGCGCAGACGGGTCTCGGCAAAGACCTTGTCTTCGATTTTGCCCTGCTTCTTCAGCAGGATCTCGGTCTCAAAGTGGTCGATCCCTTCGGCCCAGTCGGCCGGCATTCGGCCGGCCAGCCGGCGTTTCCAGATTTCCGCCGGGGTGTCCCCGCTCGTTTCCTTTTCTGAAATGGTCATGTCCGATCAACCCTACGCCATCGCTTTTGGGTTGTCAAGTTTGCGCAAATGGGCTATTTTGACCGCGATGAATGCGACCGCTCATCGGTATCGGATTGCGCTTTTGCCCGGGGACGGAATCGGTCCCGAGGTCATGGCGGCGGGCCGCCGGGTCATGGATGATCTGGCTCGGCGTCGGGGGATCGCCTTCGAGTACGCCGAGTACGCCATCGGCGGCGCGGCGCTTGACGCGCACGGCGTGCCGCTCCGGCCGGCGGATCTCGACCTCATGCGCAGTTCCGACGCAGTGCTTCTGGCGGCGCTCGGCGGGCCGAAGTGGGACACCGGCCCGGCGAATCTGAGGCCCGAGGCGGGGCTTCTCGCGCTTCGGAAGGGTCTCGGTGCGTTCGCGAATCTTCGGCCGGCCAGGATTTTTCCCGACTTGGTTTCGGCGTCGAAACTGAAACCCGAGATCGCCGCGCGCGTGGATCTGATCGTGTTCCGGGAGTTGACGGGAGGGTTGTATTTCGGGGAGCCGCGGGGGCGGGGGGAGGGAGAGAGGGAGAAAGGGAGAAAGGGAGAAAGGGAGAAAGGCAAAACGGCGATAGGGCGGACTGCGTATAATACGATGATCTATTCAGAGGAGGAAATCCGGCGGATCGCGAAGATGGCGTTTGAGGCGGCGCGGGGGCGGCGGAAACGCGTGACGAGTGTCGATAAGGCCAACGTCCTGGAAGTTTCACAGCTCTGGCGGGAAGTCGTGACCGAGGTCGCCCGGGATTATCCGGACGTGGAACTCCTGCATCTGTACGTCGACAACGCCGCGATGCAGCTGGTGCGGGACCCGGGCCAGTTTGACGTCCTCTTGACGGAGAATCTTTTTGGAGACATTTTGTCTGACCTGTGCGCTGAACTGGTCGGCTCGATCGGGCTTCTGCCGTCGGCGTGCCTCGGCGCGTCGGGCCCGGGCCTCTTCGAACCGGTCCACGGCAGCGCGCCGGACATCGCGGGGAAGGGCTTGGCCAATCCGCTGGCGATGTTTCTGACGATCGCCTTGATGTTCCGCCACGGCCTCAAGCGGCCGGATCTGGCGGACGAGGTCGAGCGGGGCGTTGCGGGCGCGCTGAAAAGCGGGCTTCGAACGAGGGACTTGGGCGGGGCGGCCGGCACAGCGGAAGTGACGGAACGCGTCATCCAGAAAATATCAGAGGAGGCATAAAGCGTGTACACGGTAGCGGTGGTTGGAGCGACTGGAGTTGTGGGGCAGGAATTTTTATCGATCCTGGAGGAGCGTGAGTTTCCGATCCGGCAAGTCCGGCTGTTTGCGTCGGCGCGGTCGAAGGGACTGACGCTGACGTTCAAGGGTGCGGAAATCCCCGTTGAGGAACTTTCGAAGGAGGCCGACTTATCGGGGATCCAGATCGTCCTTTCGAGTCCCGGGGCGTCCGTCTCGAGGGAGTTCATGCCGCTCTTCGGCAAAGCCGGCGCTGTCGTCATCGACAACACGAGCGCCTTCCGGATGGAACCCGACGTGCCGCTCGTGGTGCCGGAGGTGAACGGTTCGGCCGCGAAGAACCATCCGCGCAACATCATCGCGAACCCGAACTGCTCGACCATCCAGATGGTTGTGGCCCTGAAGCCAATCCACGATCTGGCGAAGGTCACGCGGGTGGTGGTGTCGAGCTACCAGTCCGTATCCGGCGCCGGCAGCCGGGCGATCTACGAGCTGGAGGCCCAGGTCAACGCTTTTGTCCAGGGCATCGAGGCGCCTCCGCCGGAAAAATTCGCCCATCCGATCGCGTTCAACTGCATTCCGCAAATCGACGTCTTTATGGAGAACCGGTTCACGAAAGAAGAAATGAAAATGGTGAATGAAACTCACAAGATCCTCGACCCGAACATCCGGGTGACCGCCACATGCGTGCGCGTGCCG
This sequence comes from bacterium, assembly GCA_016202645.1. Taxonomy (GTDB): domain Bacteria; phylum Lindowbacteria; class 2-12-FULL-62-27; order 2-12-FULL-62-27; family 2-12-FULL-62-27; genus JACQOF01. The sequence goes on along the minus strand of JACQOF010000049.1, from coordinate 15,061 downwards.
GTTTTCCGGGGACACGCCGAATCGGTCTATGTCGAGACTGAAAAAAAGGTGTCGGTCGAGGACGTCCGTGGCGCCATGTCCCGGATGCCGGGCCTGGAAATCGTGGACAATCCGGCCAACAAGGAATACCCGCTCCAGGTCTACTCTGAAGGCCGCGACCCGGTGTACGTCGGGCGGCTCCGCGGGGATACGGGGTCCGACCGCGCGTTCAACATGTGGGTGGTATCGGACAACATCCGCAAGGGCGCGGCGCTGAACGCGGTCCAGATTGCGGAACTGCTCGTGGAAAAAAAATGGCTGTGAACCGGTAACGCCATGCGCATCGGACTCGTTCAGATCTGCTCAACGGACAATCTTCAACGGAACATCGACAAGGCCGAGGGGTTCATCCGCGAGGCGGCCAAGGCGGGCGCCCAGCTGGTGGCGCTGCCGGAAAGTTTTCTCTACCGGGGCAGTCCCCAGAATTTGCAGGACATCAGCCTGAAATTGAAGCCCACCACGCTCCGGTTCAGCCGGCTGGCCAAGGAACTGGGAATACGGCTTCTTTTGGGAACCGTCCCGGAACCGACGGGGGACCGGGGAAAGCTGTACAACACGAGCATTTTTTATATGCCGAGCGGCGAGGGTCCCGTACGGTACAAAAAACTGCATCTCTTCTCCGTCGCCTTTGAAGACGGCAAGTCGATCGACGAGTCGCGCACCTTCCGCGGCGGCAACCGGGTCTGGACCCACCGGGACGGGGAGGCGGTCTACGGGTTTACCATCTGCTACGATTTGCGTTTCCCGGAGCTCTTTCGTCTTCACGCCCAGGCCGGCGCGAACGTGATGTTCGTCCCGTCCAATTTCACGAAGCCCACCGGCGAAGCCCACTGGCATCTCCTGCTCCGGGCCCGCGCCGTCGAAAACCTGTCGTACGTCGTCGCGCCGGCCCAGTGTGGATTTGATCCGGGCAACCGGATCGAAACCTACGGCCACAGCCTCGTGGTGTCGCCCTGGGGGGAAGTTCTTCTCGACATGGGCGAGGCCGAAGGCATCGGGTACGCCACGCTGGATTTTCAGATCCTGGCCGAGTGCCGCAAACGTCTTCCGGCGCTCGGGCACATGCGGTCGGACGTCATCAAGCTGGAGGTCAAGGACCGCCGGGCGGAACTGATCGCGGCGCAGGAGCGTGAGGGGAGATAGGAAGTCGAATCTGCATGGCTTCCCTTGCCCTTCTCTTCGCCGCCGGCTGTGGTTCCCCGGATGGCTCCGGGAATGAAACCGAGATGGTGGTCGTGTCGGTGACCGGAACCGGATCGAAATCCGGCGAGCCGGTCAAACCCGGTGACGCCATCGGCCGGGGCGAGACGCTCATCGTGGACGAGGGTTCCGTGGTGGTGGCCCGGCTGGCCGGGCAGGCGGCCATTCAGGTAAAAGCCTCAAGCAAACTGGTTTTTGAGGAACTCGGCGACACGTTTCATCTTCAGCTCGATTACGGCTCGGTCCTCACCGCCTCAAGACCCGTTCCCCGCTTCAAGATCAGCACGCCGGCCGCGGTTGTCGGAGTGCGGGGCACGACGTTTTATACGGAGGCGCGCGGGCTCGACCAGTCGTACGTGTGTCTGTGTGACGGAGAAATCCTGATCGAAACCCAATCCGGCACCGAGACCCTGCAAACCCCGGTGCTTCGCCATAGGGCCGTGACGGCGGCGCCCGCTAAAGAAGGAGAATACAAACTCACGCCGGCGAAATTCATCGGTCACACGAACGTGGAAATCTCGGCCCTGCAAAAAATCCTGGACGCACAGCGCTGATGGGGCGTCACAGAAGTCTCTTTACATTCGTCATTCCCGCGAAAGCGGGAATCCAGTCGGTTGCCTGGGCGAAAACGGCGTCTGGACCCCCGCTTTCGCGGGGGTGACGGGTTTCACTGCGCTAAATCCCGTACTTCTTGACGCCCTCCCGGATGAATTCGTAGCGCGACGCCCCCAACCCCTGGGCGATCTGGAAGTGATTCCGGGCGCCGGAAAGATCGCCGAGTTTATGCGACAGAACCCCCATGGCGTAGGCGCCGATGGCCTCGTAGTTGGAAGGAATCACTCGCTCCCGCAGAGTCTGCAGGCCCTGATAAAAAAGCGCCGGAGGAACTTCCCGGGGATCCATGCTCTCGATGATGCTGATGAGAAAAAGCATGTCCTCCGCTGTCTGAACCTGGTCAACCAGAAGGGAATTGATCCCGTACTGGAGAAGGTTGATGTTCGCGTGCTCAAACCGCGTCGACATCTTCATCGCGTAGCGGATTTCCTCCTTCGGCCGGCCCACCCGCCGCACCGTGTCGGTGCGGTAGAGCCAGTAGGCCTTGCGGCTCTCGTCGATCGGTTTCATGTACACGTCGTATAAGTGGTCTTTGGTGGCCTGTGCCGCATTGGGCATGTTCCAGTGGTTGACGTAAAACAGCCAGAGGTTGTGGACGGCATCCTCCAGGCTGTTCCAGGCAATGTACTGATTGTGATACCGGGCGCGCCCGGAGTGGCTCAAGAGCTGGGTCCAGAGCTGGAGGAGTTTGGTGTGGTTGTCGAAATTGTTTTCAAGGATCGTCGCCCACTCAAACTCGAGAACCGATTGATAAAGATATTTTCTCTGGCCGCTATTGCCGTAAAACCGGTAATAGACCAGCCCCGTGTTCTGGTGGGTCTGGGCGTAATTGGGCGCGATGGTCAGGAGGCCTTCGTACATCTTTAACGCGTCTTTGAGGTTGCTCTCGTTCAGATAATGATACGCGACCTTGTAGTAGGCGGAATGGCTGTAGGGATTATACTTCAGCGTATCGTGTCCCGACGCCGTGGCCGGCGGCCCGCTGCCATCCTCTGTGTTCTTGAGGGCCCAATCGCCCCGGAGGACTCGGTACTGTCCGTAAAACATGAACGCGAACGCCGCCGTCACCACGGGGAAGAGAATCCAGGTCTTGTAGGAAAAGGCGATATAGTCCCTCCGGAGGCCGCGACGCCGGGTTTCCTTCTGCACGATGCGGCTGTCGGACGGCGGGTCAAACCCGATGGCGTAGCGGGTGCCGAGGGCGAGGACCGTCCAGAAGGCGATCATGCTCCCCGTCCAGCGGAGGTTGACGTTCATGGAGTCGTGGACCACCGCCGCGAAAAACGCGCCGGCGATGCCAAAGAGCGTGTACCGTTCCGTGACGTCCCCGAGAGTCCTCAGTTTCCGGTAGCAGATGTAGAAAAACACCCCGATCATCGCCAGCCACGCCGAAAATCCGACGATCCCCTGCTCGCACAAAAATTGCAGTTCCTCGGAGTGGACGTAGTCGGTGTTGTGCGACATGCCGATGCGGTGATACCGGTCGGGGCGGTAGAAGGGATAGGTGACGTGCGAGGCCCCCAGTCCCTGCCCGAGAATCGGCGCGTCCCACCACATGCGCCCGCCGGTCCACCACATATAGACGCGGATGATGTTGGTGCCCTTGTGAAACTGGAAAATGGACCGGAAGGTTTCCAGCCGGTGCGGGGACATGAGCACGGGTGTCAGAACGACGGTGAGAACAAGCAAAGCCGACCAGAAGACCGCCTGCTTTTTCCAGCTTCCCAGCAATCTCTGCAGACGCCCAAACCTGCACTCGAATATAAACCACACACCCGCCAGAGCCATCATGCCGACCCAGGCCCCGCGGGTCTCGCCCGTCCACATGTTGTAGAGGCCGGTCCAGGCCATGGCCAGATAGAGCAGGCCGTCAAAAATATTGCGCGCGCCGAACGCCATAAAGAGCGCAATGGGGGCGGTGTAGGTCAGAAAGGACGCGAAGAAATCCTTGTTCCCGAATGTCGAGACGTTCACGACGCGGCCCCAGGTCATGAAATCGTAGCCGCGCACCTGCATGATGCCGTAAATGGACGAGACAACCATCATGGCCAGAAGCGTGTAGAGAGTGATGTTCCACCGGAAACGCGTGTTCGAAAATTGGACGATCAGAAAAAAGATGGCGATGGACGCGCCGAACCGCGAGGCCCACTCGACCGCGTAGTACCAGAAAATCCGGGGGGCGGTGTAGGTCGTGATGACGCACGCCACGAAAAACCCGAAAACAGCGATATTCATCGGCGTCGGGGTGAACTTGAAGCCGTCCTTTTCCGGCAGATGTGAGATCCATAGGAGCAGGAGGCCGAAATTAATGACCTGGTAGGAAATGTCCTTCAGAATGACAATGTTGTTCAGGCGCGCCGTGAAGTGAAGGCTGACGAAAACGATCTCGACCAGGATCCAGACAAAGACCACGTTCGCTAGGCCCTGCCGGGTCCGGCTGAGGAAATAGAAGACCACAAAGGCCGCAGTCGCATAGCCGATGGCGTATACCATCGGCTTCTGGAAGAGGTAGAACAGAATATCCATCATGTCCCGTATCTCATATCCCGTATCCGGCGATCCCGTCAAGTAGGGTTCGTTGCCGCGTCAGGGATTTGGCCTCGGAAAACCAGGTCCGGGCACGGTCCATGTCCCCCTGCCGGTACGCCGCGACGCCGAGGGCGTATGTGAGAACCGGGTCGGCCTGTCGTCCCGGCAACGCCGCGCGGTGCTCCAGTTCCTGCCGGATCCGACCCCAAATCTCCGTCGCGCCGGATTCCGGCGGCAGTCCCTCGATGATCCGGAGGATCGTCAGGATATTCTGATTCCGGTCCTCCGGCCGGTCGGAGGACGGATCGAGCAGGAGAGAATTCAGCGCGAGGTTGACAAGGTCGCGATGGTCGGGCTTGAACAGGATGGCCGTGTTCAACGTGTATCGTTGTTCCTCCATCGGCCGGCCAAGCTGTTTGGCCAGGTCGACCCGGTAGAGCCAGTACGTCAGGGTGCCCTCATCGACCGACTTCATGTACTCGTCATAGTAGTGCCGCCGGACAGACTCCGCCGCGTTGGGCAGGATCCCAATTCCGTAGTAATATCGCCAGGCGTTGAAGACGGAATCCTCTTTGGCGTTCCAGAACAGATACCGGTTGTGATAGCGGTGGCGCGCGCCGCCCGGCAGGTGCTGGGTGTAAAGCTGGATGAGGCGGAAGTGGTTGTCGTAATTATTTTCGAGAATGGTGGACCATTCGAATTCAATCACCGCCTGGTAGAGCCACTTCAGATCGCCCTTCGCGAGAAATTTCCGGTAGGCAATCAGCGCCATGTTCTGGTGAATCTGCGCGTAGTTCGGCGCCATGTTCATGAGCCGGTGATAGAACGCCTGGGCCTCGTCGATCCGGTTCAGGCGAAGATACCCGTAGGCACCCTTGTAGTAGGCGGAATGATCGTACGGCACGTCCAGCAAAACCTGGCGGGCCGCCGCGATGCCCCGCTCCTGGCCTCCATCCCGCTCGATCGTGCCCTCCACTGTTTTCAAGATCCAATCAGCCCGCAGGACCCGCCACTCCATCCAGAACATGAACGCGAAGACCGCCGTGATCGGGACCGCCAGAATCCACTCGCGCCAGTCCGGCCGCCACGCCGCCGTCCGGCTTTCAGATTTCCGGGCGGCCTTGAGGTCGGGCGGCGGATCAAAGCCGATGATGCGGCGGGTGCAGACAGCAAGCAGAAACCAGAACGTGACGGCGCTGGTCATCCACCGGAGGTTGACGTTGATCGAATCGTGCACCAGACCCGCGAACATGCCGGACAGGAGACCGAAAAAAAGGTAGCGGTCCGAAAGTCCGGGGATTCGCCTGAGTTTTTTCAGGCCCAGCCAAAAAAAGATCGCGATAAACGCAAGCCACGCCGAAAACCCGAGGATGCCCTGCTCGCCGAGAAGCTCCAGTTCCTCCGAGTGCGCGTGCCGGGTGTTGTGGGACATCCCGATTCGGTGGTATCTCTCGGGCCGGAAAAACGGGTACGTCAGCTGTATCGTTCCGAGTCCCTGCCCGATCACCGGCTCGTCCCACCACATTCTCAAGCTCGCCCACCAGATATAGATCCGGATGATATTCGTGCCGCGGTTGGCCTGAAAGATGGACCGGAAGGTTTCCTTTTCGTGGGCGGGAACGAACGGAATCAGCGCGAGAAGAACGGCGGATATTGCGGCCCAGAAGATCGCCTGCTTTTTGAAACCGCCGAGCCACTCCCTCAGACGCCCAAGTCTCGCCTCAAAGAGGATCCAGACCGCCGCCAGGGCCATCAGCCCTACCCACGCCCCGCGGGTCTTGCCTTCGATGATGTTGTAGAGCGCCAGGCCTGACATGGCCAGATACAGGATCCGGTCGAAGACGTTCTTCGCCCCGACGGCCATAAAGAGGGCGATGGGAAAAGTGTACGTGAGAAAGGACGCGAAGAAATCCTTGTTGCCGAAGGTCGACACGTTCACGATGAATCCCCACGACATGAAGTCATACCCGTGGATCTGCAGGATCGCGTAGACGGAGGTGACAACCATCAGGGTGAGGATGGCGTAGAGGCCGATTTTCCAGCGATATTCCGTGTTCAGAAACCGGACGGTCAGAAAGTAGAGGAGGATCATCGCCGCGATCCTCGATATTTCCTCCAGCGAATAGTACCAGGCCCAGCGCGGCGCCAGGAAGGCCGACAGAACCGAGAGGAGGAAAAACGCGCAGACCGCGATGTTGAGCGGGCCTGGCGAAAATTGAAAGCCGTTTTTCCGGAAGAGGTGCGAAACCCAGAGCAGGAAGAGCGTATACCCCGCCACCTGGGCGAAAATATCCTTGCCGATCACGATGTTTTGAAACTTGACCGAAAAATACAAAATCACAAAAACCAGAGTGACGAGGATACCTCCGAACAAAACTTGCGACAGGCGATCGGGCCGGCGGGTCAGAGCCCATAGCGCGAGAAAAAAAACGACCGCGACCGCCGCCGCATCGCGGGCCTCCCACATCACGCCGGTCTCCACGAGCGCTACGCGGCCGAGCGGCCGCCGTCGACGAAAACGGTCGTGCCGGTGGTGTAGGGGGCGCGGTCGGCGAGAAAGAGGACGGCGGCGGCGACGTCCTCCGGCGATCCACCGCGTTTGAGAAGCGTATGGTGTACGGCCTTGCGGCGGGCGGCCGCCGAGTATCCTTCCGGCAGAAGCACCGGGCCGGGCGCGACGCCGCAGACACGGACGCGCGGCCCCAGTTCCATCGCCAGGACGCGGGTCAGCATGGCCACGCCGGCTTTTGAAACGAGGTAGGGCGCGTGGTTCCGGTAGGGTCTCCGGACGGCGGCATCCTCGATGTTTATGATGACGCCCGCCGCGGCGCGGCGGATCATCCGGCGGGAAACTTCCTGCGACAGAAAAAAAACGGATTTTAAATTCGCGTCAATGGTCCTGTCCCAGTCCCGTTCGGATACGGACGAAAACGGCCGCGGAAAAAAAACGGACGCCGAGTTGACCAACAGGCGCACCGGGCCAAGGCGCTTCTCCACGGAGCGGGTCAGCCGGCGGATTTCCGAGACTTGCGTGAGGTCCGCCTGAAAAGCTTCAGCCCGGCCGCCGCGCATTCGAATTTCCCGAACAAGGTCCACAGCCTCCCTGCCGGATGACCGATAGTGCGACGCGACCGCGTAACCCGCCGCCGCCAGGCGCAGCGCGATGATCCGGCCGACCCGCCGGCCCGCGCCGGTTACCAATGCCACACGAATGTCTCTGTTCGTGTAACGCTGTCGCAAACTCCTCCCCCCTTGAGGGGGAGGCTGGGTGGGGGGTGTCCTGCCGCGCCCTGCTGAAACCCCCCTTCCAACTTCCCCCTCAAGGGGGGAAGAGTTTGATGACCGCCCTTCCGAGCCCGGTTTCCTCTTCATTCCGCCGAGTGTACAATTTCCTCCAATCATTTGGTAGGGTACCCCGCTTATGGCAGAACGACTCAAAGTGTTTGTCATCCATGGCCGCGGGGCCACGCCGCGGCATCCTGACGCGCGGGAGGAAGGCGGGGACCTCGACACCGTCAGCTCGAACGCGTTTTACGGCGCCTGGGCCACACAGCTCGGCGTACCGCACGAATTGGCGTTCGTGCAGTACCACGAGGGACTGCTCCGGAATCTCGGCGAGTTCGAAAACGCCGACCTCTATATTCCCGACCTCCCGCTCGACACGATTCCGGATCTTGAAGGCGACATCCGGGAACTGGGCCGGCGCGGCAGCCGGATCGTCCATTTTCTCGACCACCATCCCTGGTCGGACTGGCAGGTGGATCTTCTGAACCGTCTCAAGTCGGAAGGACTGATCGAACGATATGCGCTCGCGGGCGCCAGAAAAGGAGAGCAACTCCCGAAGGAAGCCCAGGCCTGCGGCGCGGAGCTGGTCCACGACGCGGTGATCCGCGACGGCCCCTGCGACACCGACGGCCTCCGGGAACTGCGACGAATCACGCGCCAGCAGGACCTCAACACCGGCGAAGATCCCCTCGGGGTCCGGCTGTCGAAACTCATCGGCTACGGCTATTCAAAACACGCGATGGCGACGGCGCTGAAGACATTGAAGGAGCCGGAGGACCTGCCGCGCCTCTTTCAGGCCCTCGGTTGGGAGCATTACGTGGCCGAGCATGACGAGCGAATCAGCCGGGTTCTGCCGCGTCTTAAGCGCAGTCTCTGCGAGATCCGGTTCAAGCCCGCCGGGACCGACGAGGATTGGAACATCGTCTGCTGTCTCGTGCCGAAAGTTTACGAGCACGAGCCCCTGCCGAACGTCGCGGCGGCGATGCGGTATCTGAAGGATTTCGTCCAGATGGATTATTTTTTCTACTGCTACGGATCCCGGGCCCTGACCACGCGCAAAGCCACGACTCGGCCCGGCGCAATCAATCTCGGGGCGCTCGTTGAAAAAATCTGCGCGCCGCGCGACGGCGGACATCCCGAAGCGGCCAGCGGCCGCCCGCAGGCGAACTGGTATTTTCCGAGAGAACGCCTGACTTACATCAGCGGCAGAAACTTCATCTGGTACTGCCGATACCTCGCCCAGCGCATCCGGACCGCCACAGGCGTCAGGATCGAATCGACGCATCCCCTCCGGGTTTCTTGAAAGGGAGATAGGGAGAGAGGGAGAAAGGGAGAAAGGACAACCCTTTTCAACCGCACCAACAGCGATTTTGACCTGATATCCCGCCTATCTCCCTTTCTCCCTTTCTCCCTTTCTCCCTGCTCCAGTGAAGAACGAGCGGACGTCCGATAAACGCGTCGTGCGCTTGGCCGGCGGCAGAGACTTGAGAAATACCTGCCCGTAGGTCCGCGTGCGGATGCGGGGATCCAAAATGGCGATGACGCCGCGGTCGCCCTCCCGGCGGATGAGGCGGCCCACGCCCTGCCGGAGCATCAGGACGGCGGTCGGGAGGGTGTGGCGGTTGAAGGGATCGAATCCCTGGTTTTGGAGGTGTTCGACTCTCGCTTCCTCGAGCGGGTGAGTGGGCCGCGCAAACGGCAGGCGCGTGACGACGACAAGCCGTAACGCGTCGCCGGGAACGTCGACGCCCTGCCAGAACGTGTCGGTGCCGATGAGGACGGCGCGGTCGGTCCGCCGGAATTCATCGAGCATCCCGAACGACCGCGCGCCTTCCTGCTTGAAAAAATGAAAATCCGCGAGTCGAGCTTGCTCGTCCGACAAATCGCGGAAGAGACGCCCGACCCAGTCGTGGCTCGTGCAGAGCACAAACGCGCCGCCGCCCGACGCGGAAATCAGATCGCGGGTTTCCTTCAGCACGGCGGCATAATACGCCTCGGACTCCCGATCTACCGGGTCCGGGAGGGATTCGGGAATATACAGGAGGGCCTGGCGGGCGAAATCGAACGGCGATCCGAGAGAAATGCCGGGAACGGCGGCTTCGGTCGCGCCGATCCGGCTTCGGATGAAATCAAAATCGTTCTGAACGGTGAGAGACGCCGAGGTCAGAATGGATGGCGGTCCGTCCTTCGAAAACAACGCCTGCCTCAGGGTCTTCGAAAGGTCCACGGGCGAGGCCTTCAGTGTCACGCGGTCGCGCCGCGCCCGGCGCGAGCGGAGCTCGACTTCCACCCAGTAAACCATCATCCGGTCTTCCTGACTGAGAAACGTCCGTATTTTCGCGCCCATCCCGGCGATCCGGTCGGCGTATGCCTTGAGTTCCTGTTTGTCTTCGGGTTTCTCCAGGCTGTCCCGGCCCTCCCGCAAAAGTTCCGACAGGTCATCGAGGGGCCTCGACAGCGTGTCCGGGACGAACCCCGCTTTGCGGATCCGCATGGCCTCCTCCGCGCCGGCCTTGAGGGCCGACCGGACGGTTTCAAAAAAAGCGTCCGCCAAAGTCCGGAGTCGCTTCACGCGGTCCATGACGCTCCGCCGCCACTGCGGCCCGACGCTTGCGAACCTCAGCGCGAGGCCCTTTTCGGACCCGGGATGGTGGAGCTGGTCGAGCTGCCATCGGATCGACGTGTTGGACACCGATATGCCCATGTGCGCCGCCGCGACTTCCTCGACGGAGTGGGCCTCGTCGAAAATCACCGCGTCGTAATTCGGCAGAACCCGCCCGCCGGCGGCGAGGTTGGTGAAGAAAAGCGCGTGGTTGACGACGAGAATGTCGGCCTGCTTCATCCGGTCCTGCGCCGCGTGGTGGTAACAGGCCTTGTAAAACGGCGAGTGGGTCGACATGCAGTTGTCGCTCTCCCGCAAAATCTGCCGCCAGATTTCCTCCGGAACTTCCGGCAGATCCATCCGCAGGCCGCTCTGGGACGGCGCTGGGTGCGCATCGACAAATTCTTTGACGCGCGCAAGCGCCGCCGCGTGGGCGTCCTGATCAAACAGGGACGCCGAGTCCCGAAAGGCCTGGTGGAACCGCCGGAGGCACAGAAAATTTTCACTGCCCATGAAAAGCGCGAAGGAAAATTGTATGCCGTCCGCCCGGAGTTTCTCCTGGAGAAACGGCAGATCCTTTTCCACAAGCTGCTGCTGGAGCGCCTTGGTGTGGGTCGACACCAGCACCCGGATTTTGTCGCGGGCCGCCGCGAGCGCCGCCGGCAGAAGATACGCCATCGACTTGCCGACGCCCGTGCCGGCCTCGATCAGCATCGACTCGCCCCGGTCCAGCGCGTCGGACACCGCCTCGGCCATCTCCATCTGCGGGCGGCGAAACTCCATCCCCTCCTTCAGCCACCGGCCCTTCGGGCCGAGATACGCGGCGATTGACATGAGGACAGGTTACCAGTTAAAAGTCCGCCGGAGCAACCGAAGAGAGGTTTGCTGTTGGCTATTTGCTAATAGCTATTAGCCAATAGCCATTAGCAATCAGCCAAGAGCAAATTTGGAGGTGTCGCAGACATGCCAACCAAAATCGCAAGTGTAAAAGACATCCCGGCCGGAGAATGCATCCCGGTCGACGCGCCGGACGGACGGAGCATCGCGCTCTACAACGTCGACGGCCAGATTTACGCCATGAACGGCGTCTGTCCGCACGCTGGCGGGCCATTGGGCGAAGGGTCGATGGAGGGAAGCGTGGTGACGTGCCCGTGGCACGGGTGGAGTTTTGACGTGAAGACCGGCGCCTGCGAAAATAATCCGGATGTCACCGTCGAGTGTCCCAAGATCACGGTTGTGGGGGACGACGTCCTGGTGGATTGACAGGGAGAAAGGGAGAGAGGGAGAAAGGGAGAAAGTCAAAGATTGAAAGAAATACGAATTTCTCCCCCTATCTCCCTATCTCCCTTTCTCCCTTTCTCCCTTAAAGAAAGTCCACTTCTTCGGCCGCGTTCTTCCCGGTAGAAGGGCCGGGACGGAGACCGCGAGCAGATCGCCGCCCGGTTCCAGCCGGGCCTCCATCTGATACCGCGACCCCGGGCGGATCTGGTGGAGGTACCACCGGCCGGACGGGGCGTTCGAGGGAATTGATTTTTCAAACAAGGGCGGCGTCAGGCACTTCACGGTCAAACTGAGTTTCGATTTCCCGATTTTTTTTGAAAGCGCCGAAAAATCCCACCAGACAAATCCGAGAAAAGGCTCGACAGGCTTGACGCCCAGCAGGTCCGCGCGCAGCGGGTCCATCGCCCCGTCCGGATTCCCGGCGGGCGCCGCGACGGGCTTCCAGGCCCCGATTGTCAGCCACGGAAAAATGTTGTCGTCCTGCTCGAGCGTGTCCAGCGCCCTGGATGAGACTTCGCCCTTCCGCACCGCGCGATAGAGGCCCCAGAACCGCTTCAGAAATTTTTTCGCCTTGTCCTTCGCGTACTCCCGGATCCCGCCGGACGTCGTGGCGATGAAGGGCCAGTCGGAACTTTGCGCGAGCAGAAGCTGTCGGCCCATCTGCTCCAGCGCGCGACGGCGCACCTCCGATTTGGTCCCGCTGTGATCCCGGACGGCGCGGACCATCGCGGCGTTCGCGGATTCAATGAGCGGCAGAAGCTCATCATTCGTTCCGTTCAGCCAGACTTTGAAATAGCCGCCGTCGCCCCAACTGGACGCCGCCGGGACAGCGCGGTGCCAGACCGGGTACTTGAGACGGTCGGATGGAACGGCAAACCGGAACGGCAGGCGGCCCGGACGCTCGTGGGCCTTGCGGAACACGTATTCCAGAAATTTGGGGCCTTCATGCCACCAGTGCCCGAAGAGTTCCGCGTCGTAGGGCGCGACGATGACAGGCCAGTCGTTCCCGGAGAACTTTTGGAGGCCGTAGGCCTGGGCGGCGCGTTTTCCAATGAAATGCGAGGCGTGATACGCCGCCCGGCGAAGCGCCATGTGGGGCTCGTAGGCTTTCTTCTGGCCCGAAGACTTGCTCGTGACCCGGAAATATTTCAGCCCGATGGGAATCCGGCCCGTCCGGTCCGGACGGAAGGGCTTGATCTGTTCGGCCGATAGAAAATATCCGGCATCCTTGTGATGTTCACAGTACCACGCGTCTCCCGGATACCCCTCGGTCGCGCTCCAGACTTGTTTCGAAGTCTCCGGGTCCCGGCCGAACGCGACGACGCCGCTCGGGCACAGCACCGGCGCGGCCACGCCCCGGGGCGGGCGCGGCGTGGCGCCCGTCACGCCGTGGGATTCGAGAAAAAAGTACCGGATGCCGGCGTCGGCAAGCAAATCGTCCACGCCCGGCTGGCCGTCGTGAGCAGGCATGTAGGCGCATTCGGAAAGCCACATCCCGGCGGGCTTGGATCCGAAAAACTTCTCGTGGGATTTGGCGCCGACCCGGACCTGGGCCGCGGCGCATTCCGGAGAACTCTGGAGCAGAGGCAAAAACCCGTGCGTCGCCGGCGCGGTGATGACTTCGATCCGCCCCGCGTCCTGCCAGTGCCGGAACCCCGCGGCGAGGTTGCCCTGGTAGCGGCGGTACACGTCAAGCGCGTCCCGCACGCGGTAATAAAAATGGGCGGCGGCGGCGGCAAAGTGTGTGTTTTGCGTGCGCTCACGCTCCTTTTCCGTCAGGACCGCAAGCCGCTTCAAGTGCCGTTCGAGCCGTTCGGAAAGAAGCTGGTCGGAAAACATCGCCAGAAGCGGCGGAGAAATCGATATCGTCATCCGGAACGGCACGGAGTCATGCTCAAGCCGCTCGAACATTCGAAGCAGCGGCCCGTAAACCTCCCAGCACGCCTCATAAAACCACCACTCAAACCCGTGCTCCTCCACCTCCGGATGCCGCACGTACGGAAGGTGGGCGTGGAGGACGAGACAGAAGTCGACCGGTCTCATCCCTCCTCCCCCCTTGAGGGGGAGGCAGGGAGGGGGGTTCCAACGGATTTTCTATATTCATGGCTGAACCCCGGATCATACAATTTCGACCGCGTATGCTTCGACCGCTCGCCGCGCTCGCGGACAGCCTCGCCGACGAGGATCAGCGCGGTTTTCGTTATTTTTTCGGATTTGAGCGTTTCCGCCAGCTCCTCCAGCCGGCACCGCACGACGCGCTGGTCCGGCCAGGTCACGCGGTAGACCAGCGCAACCGGCGTGTCGGCGGCATACCCGCCGTCGATGAGGTCCCGCTGGACGTCTTTGCCGAGAGAGGCCGACAGAAACAGCGCGATGACCGCGCGGTGCGCGGCCATCTCCCGGAGTTTTTCGGCCGGCGGCATGGGCGTGCGGCCGGCGGCGCGGGTGAGGATGACGGTCTGGCAGATTTCCGGAAGCGTGAGTTCCTGACCGAGCGCGGCGGCGGCCGCCGTGAAGGAACTCACGCCGGGCACGGTGACAAGATCAATCCCGGCCTTCGCCAGAGCCTCCGACTGCTCGGCGGACGCTCCGAAAATAGTCGGATCTCCGGACGCAAGCCGCACAACTTTTTTCCCGGCGCGGACAGCCGCCGAAATCACATCGACGATCTGCTCCAGCGTCATTTTGGCGCTGTCATGCAGTTCCTCGGCGCACGCGGCCATCTTTAAAACTTCCGGAGGAATCAGCGACCCCGCGTAGACGACGACGTCGGCTTCCTCCAGCAGGCGCTTGCCCTTGATCGTGATGAGTTCCGGGTCGCCCGGGCCGGCGCCGACAAGGTAAACCACGGGTGCATTTTCCGAATTTCTCATGGCATTTGACCTTCAACCTCCTCCCCCCTTGAGGGGGAGGCTGGGAGGGGGGTCAATGTTTGGTCGATTTGTTCCAGAACCGCTTCCATCTCTCTCAATATCTCGTTATTCCAAAATCTCATCACGCGAAATCCCGCGCTTTCAAGCCACGCTGTCCGCTCACGATCGTATCCTTCCTGCTCGGCATGCTGTCCGCCGTCTACTTCGATGATCAGACGTTTATCGAGACACACAAAATCGACCACATAGGGCCCGAGAGGATGCTGCCGGCGGAATTTACAGCCGTCCCTTTGCCGAAGGCGGAGATGATACCACAACTTTTTCTCGGATTCCGTCATGGTCTTTCGCAATTCTATGGCGCGTGCGTTTGTCATGCGGAAACCTCGACCCCCCTCCTGGCCTCCCCCGCAAGGGGGGAGGAAGTGAAGTGCGGCTAATTGATCTTTAACGATATCCCCGGTTTCTGCCCCTCCAGCACTTCCCCCGTGTCCAGCACGTACTTGTTCTCGTACCCGCGCGGCGTGACCATCAGACCGTCTTTCGCGAACGTGTGGGAATTGCCGACGATAAGGGTCGTGAGCATGCCGATGTCATGCCCGCACATGTCGGACAGCGTCGTGAGGACGACGTTCTGGGC
>JACQOF010000047.1 GCA_016202645.1 bacterium | reverse complement strand
TCGGAATCAACCTGCCCAAACTCATCATCGAACCCAAGGAGAGTACCCATGACCTGACGACGACACCCGCTTTGCTCACTAATTTCTTAACCGAGGTGTCTCAAAGCCATTGACATATTCCGCTTCCCTCTTTGACGCTGTGCTTTGGGCGCTTAGCGGTCGCATCCCGCGACTCGGCAGTGATAGCACACAATTGTTGTGCAGATTCGCAGAGTCCGGCCAAGCCCGGGTCGTACTCCGACTCAGCCGCGAACAAAAATCACCGCCCATCACCGTCACGCGAATCTTTGACGGAAGGGAGATGCGCGTCTCGGTGGAATCACCCGAAGGGTCGGTTCGTGGACCGGAGGCTGAGGGACGTTTGATTCGGTTGATCTGGAGAGAGGCTGCCACCGCGGCAAGTCCTCCAGAAGCGCTGGCTACTGTCCTGACCCGAAGCGTGTACTTACAGCAGGATCTCGTGCGCGATTTCATAGACGCAGTGACGGAGCAAGAGAGGTTCACCGCCGTAAGCGAACTTGTCGGTGCGGGCAGGGTGACCGATCTTCAGTCCGAACTTGAGAGGGAAAAGAAGGCATGGAGCACGATTACCAACAGCCGAGCAGCAGAGCTGCAGCCAATTCGTACACGGCTTATCACCATGGAATCTCGATTGGCCGAACTCAAGAGCCGACTGGTCTCCAGCGAAGATAGTCTCGATGAGCAACTGTGGGCTAACTGGTGGGGGTGTCTGCAGTCGTTGGGTGTTAGCATTAACTCCGTTCCTATAGCCTCTCGGGAAGCTGCCGGCGCCATTGACGCCGCCATCAAGCAACTCGACGCTGCACGTCGTGCCGCAGAACGAAGAGAGCAACTTCTCGATTCCCTTGGTAAGGAGCTTTCCGGGATTGCCGGAAAATCCAAACCCAACCTGGCGCCGCTACGGGACACAGTTGCTGCTCATCAGCAGCAGCTGAAAGAGACACGGGACAAGGTGACCTTGGAGCAGGCACGCGTGGCCGAGGTTCGTCGGTTACAAGCAGAGTTAAAGGAAAAATCGGAGCAGATGCAAGCCCTCGCCGGGCTCGCGCTCAAGCATCTCGGGAACAAATGTCCGGTCTGCGAGCAAGACTACGACGTGGAAGCAACGCGACGTCGACTCGAAGCAATTGCGGCGGGAGGAAACCAAAGCGCGCCTTCTTCTTCCAAACTGGAGACGTTACCGCAGCTATTAACAGCGCTTTCGTCACAGGAGAAAGAGCTTTCTGCTGCGGAGCTTGCGCTTCGAACGGCGGAGCAGGCTGCTAGGGACTTCGAGGCGCGTGAGCTAGCCATCACGAAGCAGCTCGCCGAGTTCGGCATCGAGCCGGCCATGTCTGCCGATCGAGTACCCGCTGTCAGTGCGGCGGCAAGGTCCACACGAGAGAGGATCGATGCGCTAGTCGGGGCGCAAGAGACTGGCGAGGCGTTTGCCCTTCAGCTCGGTCGGGTCGGAGACCGGGCTACTATCCTTGAGCTGCAACGAGAGATTGAGGCAGCCCGCATAAAGCTTCAGCAGGACGAGAAGGAGCTCGCAGGGCGTGCCTCCACGGGAGAGCAGGCGCAACGAGTCATAGAGGCTCTTCGAGAGGCTGCATCACGCATTGTCACTGAGCGAGTGAAGGAGATTGAACCATTGCTCAGCGATATTTACAGCCGCATAGACGTTCATCCGGCCTTCCGCATAGTACGATTCCTGGCTTCCGTGGTGCGAGGTCGTGGTCAGCTTTCAACCGTTGTCAGTGATCCTCTCGCAGGTGTTGACTGCAATGCTCCGAGGACTGTTCTCTCGAGTTCGCAAATGAATGCCCTTGCAGTCTGCACGTTTTTGTCACTCAACTTGGGTGTTGAACGGCCACCACTCGAAGCTACGATCCTGGATGACCCACTTCAGAGCTTGGACGATATTAACCTGCTGGGGCTCGTTGATCTACTTCGGCGTACCAAAGATCAACGGCAGCTCTGCGTATCCACTCACGATGTTCGATTTGGAAATCTTTTGGCTCGAAAGCTTCGACCACGATCATCGCAGCAGCGGACCGTAGTAATCGAACTCGACGGCTGGAGTCGGAGTGGTCCAGTGGTCACCACGCGGGACGTTCGTGGCGACCCAGTCCCGCTTCGGCTGGTTGCTTCTAATCAGTGAAATGTGTGGTGGGCCCTCATCCGTCCTCCGAATCTATCGTCGAAGACGCCACCTTCGTGTGGCTTAAAGCGCTTGGTTACCTGATCGTATACGGGCCGGACATTGTACCGAGTGAACTCTGTGTCGAGCAGAGGGTGACGGAAGTGATTTGATGAACGGCCTTCTTGTTCGGGTTGGCGCAGACCTCAGTCCGGGAGGCGGATCGTGGAACGGACCGGTCTGCGTTGACTCTGGCGAATTCGTCTATGTTGCCATTCCAGAAAACAGACCTGTGTACCCGGGCATGGAGAAGCCCTACACTGTGCTGCGACCCGCGCTGGCGAAATTCGGAGTTGAATTGCCGCTGCACTTGCAGATGCGCTACATGCACCTGGACCCGGATTTCGAACATCTCACCTACGGGGACTCAGGGGAGCGTGCCAAGCAGTTGCGGGCGAACCTACGGGACGGTGACCTGATCGTTTTTTACGCTGGGCTTGCGGATACGAACGGCGCTGCGCAACTTGTTTATGCGCTGGTCGGCCTGTTCGTCGTGAATGATCTCGTGCGGGCGACTGACATTCTCGCGTCCCAGCGCGACACCAACGCGCATTCCCGGCGCGTGCTGCCGCTCAACACCGTAGATATTATTGTCCGCGGTCGGCCACGGATCTCCGGCCGGTTTCGGTGCTGCATTCCGATCGGTGATTACCGCGATCGCGCCTATCGCGTGAGGAAGGATCTCCTGAAGGAATGGGGTGGACTGTCGGTCAAGGACGGCTATCTGCAGCGCAGTGCACGGTTGCCGCGATTCTTTGATTCTCCACGGTTCATGCGGTGGCTGGAAAGGCAGGGGCCGTCACTCGTGCAGGCTAACAACTGAGACTTTTTCGTGGCGAAGATCTACTTCTACAAGCTCACCGCGGACAGCGGTGGAGCGCCGTGCATACAGGATGGGTTGTTGTCGCTTGCAATCTGCAAACCCATGATTCGGAGCGCTGCGAAGCCGGGTGATTGGATCTTCGGCTTTGCAGCCAAGTCGCTGCGCACTGACAACCCGCTGCTCTACATCGCGCGCGTAGCCGAGAAACCGTCCAGTGGCGAGTATTACACGGCAAAGAAATTTAAGCGCCGCGAAGACTGCATTTACGAACGGCGTGGAAACCGTTTCGTGTGGCGTGAAGGCGCGCTCCATCATGGCCCGGAGCATCTCGTTCATGATCTCGGTGAGCATCCCGAGTATTCGAAAGCCAGCGTGCTGTTAAGCAATGACTTTCGATACTTCGGCGCGAATGGGAGCGCCGAGTATAAAGCTCGTTACTCATTGATCAAGGACGCAGTAGAGCACCTCGGGCGGGGGCATCGCAGCCGTCACGACGAGCCGTTGCGTATGGAACTGGAGGCGCTGAAGCAAGAAATCTGGAACGGGACCCGGAAGAAGGTGCTGGGCGCACCGACGAGCAAGCCGCGTCGCGGCGCCTGCCATCGCAGTAGGTCGTGCGGCGTGGTCGGTGACGATGCAGTACGAGAACAGTGAAGATTAAACGGTAGGCTCCGCCGAGAGCGCCGGGCGGTCGGATAGCCCGGTTCCGAAGTTTCGGTAGTTTTCAATAACTACCGCAACGATGGACGAGTTCCACCAAATGTGTAAGTGGCCATCGGTGGGTTTAAAGGGAGGGCGATAGCACGATTGCGGCTAACTCTTCTTGGGCGGATACCAAAGCGAAACGCCTCCAGCCGCGTCCTGATTTTTCACCAACTCCGTCATCGACGGCCGATAGACCTTCGCGATCCACGGCGCTTGATGTTGCTCCACGAACTCGGCGATTTTCAGTGCCGTTGCGACGAAGTGCTTCGCGAGTTGCGGGAACGGCGCTTTTCCGATGACCACCAACAGCCGCGCGCGATGGCGCACAACGGCGGCCAGCTCATTCGGCTTGTAACGGATGCGGGTGTCGTGGCTAATCGCGATCCATCCGTTCTTACCGACGGCTTCCAACCAGACTTCGTCCGGGCAGTCGGGCGGGAAGTGATCGCGATGCCGCCTGACGTTCAGTCCCGCTTCGGTAAGAATGTCCGGAAATCGCGTGCCGAGATCGCGATCAGTGAAGAATACGAGGGGTTCACGCGGCGCGCTCAAAGAGTACCGCCTGCTCGATCTCGGATGCGCTCAGGCCATAGTCGGCGGCCAGTTCCTCGACCGATTCATTTGCATCGATGCGCTCTGCAATTGTGGCGGTGGACACGCCGGCGCGTATCATCACCGGGCGGCCGAAAGCAATTTTCGGATCGATGGCGATGGCTTTTTCCGCCGCATGCGCTTCGACGGACAGGAAGGGATACAGGCGGATGGGGAACTGCCATTCATCCCATTCGACGCGCTTGAGGTGTTCTTCCAGGAGCTGCCGCATTGCGAGCTGGCCGGACGCGGACAGCTCTATGAGTTCACCGTAACGATCCAGGAAGACCTTCCCGGCGTTGGTCCGGAGTTCCTTTCGCAGCAATAGCCGGTCGATCCGGAGTGATTTCTCCGAATACGCCAATGCCTGGCGAACCGCTTTGATTGAAACGCCGTGGTCGGTCCGCAACGACCTGAGCACGTGGGCCTCGATTAGGTTCCAGAACGACAAGATTGCCGGTTGGCGTGCGGGCGGATGAATCAGCGGTTGAAAGCGTCCCACGCCTTCAGCCTTGGGGTAGGGCCGGCCGGCCACCCATGTGCGCAGCGTTGCTGGCGGCAGCTTGAGATATCGGGCAGCCTCGGCCAAAGTATAGGCCGGCTGATTCCTGAGATCGGTGTCTTGGGCGCTTCTCCGGGATTTCGTCGTCATACGGGGCGGTATTGTGAACCAGATTTGGCGATCCGTGGTGTTTTGGAGAGCCGATGTGGCGAATAGTGCAAATATACTTACACTAACAGCACGAAATTGTTAGATTTTGGGCGTAATGGGCCATCGGCTACGTGCTGTATATCCTGAAATCTGCATACCGGGAATTCGAGGAGCGGGTGGGCCGGGTTGCCGCGCCCAGGGGTGCGAAAACAGCGCTGGTCTCGGCGGCCGTAAACCGCCAGCAGGGGCCGTTCCGGGTCGCCGATCTGCAGAGGGAGTGCCCGGGCGTGAGCATTGATCTCATCCGCCGGGTGCTCAAGAATCTGCGGACCGCGCGGAAAGTCAGATGCCTCGGCCGCGGTCAGAACGCGCAATGGGCCAGGGCAGGCGAGTGAATTGGGCAATACCCAATTGAATGGGTAATGAAATGGGTAATGCGGTGGCGGACGCATGGGCGGCGCAAGGTTTTCCGAATCGTTCAGCCGCCCGGCGGAGCATGGACGGGCCGTGCCTGGCAATTCACTCCATGAATGATTATCATGCGGCCTGTGGATACCGATACGCTGCCCCGGCTGGTCACCCCGAGCCTCGCGGAGCGCCTGCGCGCGATGCCCGCGCTGGTGCTCACCGGCGCGCGGCAGGCGGGCAAGAGCACCCTGGCGCAGCGCCTCGCGCCGGGGAAGCGCCGCTACCGCTCGCTCGACGACCTCGACGTGCTCGATGCCGCGCGGCGCGACCCCGAGGTGCTGGTCGGCGGCGACGAGCCGGTGACGCTCGACGAGATCCAACGCGCGCCGGGGCTGCTGCATGCCGTCAAGCGCGCCATTGACCGGCGGCGCGTCCCGGGGCGTTTCCTGCTCACGGGTTCGGCCAACCTGCTGCTGATGCGGCGGGTGTCCGAATCGCTGGCCGGCCGGGCGAGCTACCTCACGCTCTGGCCGATGACGCGGCGCGAGCAACGGGGCGAGGGGCGCGGCGGACTCTGGGAGGAGCTGCTCGCCGCACGCGATGCGCAATGGCTCGATCTTCTGGCCGCGCAGCCGGACGAACCCGAGGACTGGCGCGCGCTCGCGCTGAGGGGCGGTTTTCCGACGCCCGCGGTGGCGATGAAACGGTCCGCGGACCGTGCAGTCTGGTTCGATGGCTACGTGCGCACCTATCTGGAGCGGGATCTCCAGGATCTGGCCTCGATCGGAGCGCTCCCCGACTTCCGCCGGCTGATGCGCGCGGCCTGCCTGCGCCTGGGGCAGTTGATCAACCAGGCGGAGCTC
>JACQOF010000044.1 GCA_016202645.1 bacterium | reverse complement strand
GGACGTCACGGCCCTCAGGAGATCCAAGTCATATCCCTCCTTCGTGCCGTCCCGGTCCATGCTGGTGAGAAGTATTTCCCCGGCCCCGAGTCGTTCCGCCTCAACCGCCCACGCCACGGCGTCCTTGCCGGTTCCCGTCCGCCCGCCGTGGATATAAACCTCCCAGGACGGGATTGCGGATTGTGGATTGCGAATTGTGGATTTCAAATCCGAAATCCGCAATCCGAAATCCGAAATCCATCTGGCGTCGATCGCAACTACCACACACTGCGATCCGAACGCGGCGGCGGCCTCCCGGATCAGTTCCGGCCGCTTGACGGCGGCGGTGTTGATTGAAATTTTGTCCGCGCCGAGATTCAAAACCTCCTGCATTTCCTCAATCGAAGTCAGGCCGCCGCCCACGGTGAAGGGGACGGTCAGAGACTCCGCCGCGCGGCGCACCCAATCCTGACGGATGGCCCGGGCCTTGGCCGAGGCCGTGATGTCCAAAAAAACAAGCTCGTCGGCGCCCGCCCGGTCATACGCACCCGCGCAGTCGGCCACGTCGCCGGCGTCCCGGATATCGACGAACTTCACGCCCTTGACCACGCGCCCGCCGTCCACATCCAGACAGGGAATGACCCGCTTGGCCAGCATGTCAGCCTCCGGCGATCATGATGCGGCCTCGACGGCTTCGGATAGATCCACCGCGCCTTCGTAGATCGCCCGGCCGACGATGACGCCGATGATCAGGGGATTCTTTTCCCGCGCGACCTCGCGGATGTCGTCGAGACTCGATACGCCGCCGGACACGATGACCTGCAGGCCGGTCTTCCTGGAAAATTGGGAGGCCGATTTCAAATTGGGCCCGGTCATCATGCCGTCCTTGCGGATGTCGGTGAAGACGGCCATCCGGATCCCGCTCTCGTGGAGACTCCGGCCGAACGGGATGGGGTCGCTCTCGGTCTCCGCCATCCAGCCGCGCGTCGCGACTTTGCCGGATTTCACGTCCACCGACAACACCACCCGGCGGTCGCCGAGGAGAGCCAGAATCTGCCGCAGGACTTTCGGCTTTTCGGCGGCGGCCGTGCCCAGGATCAGTCGGTCCACGTTCGGAATGTCCGCGTAAATCTCGGCGGTCCGGAGCTTCCGGACTCCGCCCCCGACTTCAAGAGGGATCCGTACCGACTGCGCGATTTTTCGGATGACATCGACATGAACCGGCTCCCCGGTCTTCGCCCCGTCCAGATCCACCACATGCAGACGCCGGGCCCCCGCCTTCTCGAACCGGACGGCCACCTCCACGGGATCCGCCGAATAGACGGTCTTCTCCCCAAACGCCCCCCGCTTGAGCCGGACCACCTGACCCTCGGATAGATCTATCGCCGGTATGACCTCAACCATGATCCACCCCTATATATATAATACAGTATATAAATAGAAGCCCTCTACCCGAACATCCGCAAGGCACCCTTAAGGGTGCCCTAACCCCCCACACCCCCAAAATCCGGCCCCCCACCCTTAAAAGTGGGCCGCGGGGACATTGACACTCTCCGGAAAACTAGTTCAACTGTTGTTGATGAAGCTTGTGGCGGTTGGAGAAAGAGGCTTTCCCAAAGACGCAGTGGCGCTTGAATTCCATTTTCAGCGGCAGGAATCGTCTCCGACGGCGGCATTTTCCGGCAAGGCCGGCGAACGGCTGATCGCGGCCAGGCGGGCGGGGCACGGGACGCCGCGGACACTGGTCGGGCTTGGATCCAGGGAAAAATACTCCGCGGATGTTCTTCGCAAGGCCGCCGCCGAGGCAGCCCGGGATCTGGCCGGGCGGGGGGTTCGAAAGGTGTCGCTTGAGGTCTCCGCATGGCCGGGACCGCATCCCGCCGAGGCGGCGCGGATAGCGGCCGAAAGCATCCGATTATCGCAGTACCGATACACCGTCAACCGGGACAAATCGCCGGATCATCCGCTCGAATCCCTGTTCGTTGTCTGCCCAAACGCCCGGGAGCAAAAATCCATGGCGGCCGACCTCGCCGAAATCTCAGCCGTGGACGATGGAGTGGATATCGCCCGCGACGTCTCGAACCTCCCCGGCAACCTCGGTCCCCCGATGAAAATCGTTCAGATCGCCCGGAAACTGGGCCCGGCAGTCCGGACGCGGGTTCTCGACCGGAAAGCCTGCGAACGCCTCGGCATGGGCGCGTTTCTGGCCGTGGCCAAAGGCAGTCACGCGCCGCCCGCGTTCCTCGTACTTGAATACCGGCCGAGATCCGGCGCTCGGCGCAGGCCGATCGTGCTGGTGGGCAAAGGCGTCACGTTCGATTCCGGGGGGATTTCGATCAAACCGGCCGATAAGATGGAGGAGATGAAGCACGACAAATCCGGAGCGGCGGCCGTGATCGGGATTTTCGCGATGGCTCGGCAACTCAAGCCGCGCGTGCCTCTCATCGGCGTCGTCCCGCTCACCGAAAATCTTCCGGGCGGAAATGCTTCGCGGCCGGGAGACATCGTGCGAAGCCTTTCCGGGGTGACCATCGAAATCAAGAACACGGACGCCGAAGGCCGGCTGATTCTTGCGGACGCGCTGTATTACGCGGGCCGATTCGCGACTCGTTCCGGCAAACCCGAAGCGATCATCGACCTCGCCACTCTCACCGGCGCATGCTCCATCGCGCTCGGCGACGTCTACGCCGCCATCCTCTCCAATAACGACGCCCTCGCCCGGTCCCTGGAACTGGCGGGAGAATCCTGCGGGGAGCGGCTATGGAGACTTCCCCTGCACGAAGCCTACGAACGGCTCATCAAAAGCACGGTGGCGGATGTGCAAAACATACCGGAAGGCCGGCTGGCCGGAACAATTGCAGCCGGGATGTTTCTAAAGAAATTCCTCGCGGACGACAGCGTCCCCTGGGCCCACCTCGACATCGCCGCCACTGCCTGGGACGCCAAAGGCCGGGACGGCCGCCCGGCCGGATCAACCGGCATCGGCGTTAGACTCTTCCACGAATTCCTCAAAGCACGCGCGGATATTTAGTTCGCTGTTGGCTGTTTGCTATTGGCTATTTGCTAATAGCTATTAGCCATTAGCAATCAGCAAAACAGCAATCAGCAAAAAGGCGTCCTGATGGGTTAGGACCATCGAC
Organism: bacterium; assembly: GCA_016202645.1. Classification (GTDB taxonomy): domain Bacteria; phylum Lindowbacteria; class 2-12-FULL-62-27; order 2-12-FULL-62-27; family 2-12-FULL-62-27; genus JACQOF01. Next base: position 132 of record JACQOF010000044.1, on the reverse strand, counting down.
TTGCCCCCTTATCTTGGAGGAAGACGCCTTGTGCGCCGAAGCGTAGAGTCTGCAACCACACGCGCCCGTCGAAAAACCGGGACAGGGCGGGCCGGGCCGGCCAGGTACTGTGCCCAAACCCGCAATCGGCAG
>JACQOF010000046.1 GCA_016202645.1 bacterium | reverse complement strand
GCCCACGACTTTTTCAACCAGACCCTCGGACCCAATCCCTACGAGCAACTCACCACCACGCTCAAAGCCGACGCCTTCTCGGGGCTGGCGTCGGTCTTCGACGATTCGGGGGACTTAAGCGGCGCCGAGGAACTGTACGGCGAGGCGATCCGCTTGAGGGATTCTCCCTGGCTCCATTACAACCTCGCGAGGACTCTCCGGCGGAACCGGAAACTCGAGGAGAGCATCCGCGAGATCACCAAGGCGGTCGACGCCGAGCCCGGGAATTTCACGTATGTGCTGGCCCAGGCCGAGGTTCTCTTTGAGGCGGAATTTCTCAATAAAGCCTTCGACGCCTACAAACTGGCGGCTGAACTCAAACCCGAGGAAACGTATCCCCGATTCATGCTGGCCTACACGGCCGGCCGGCTCCGGCTCGGCCAGACCGCATTCAATGAATACAACAAGCTCCTTGCCGGAAATCTTGATCCTGAAGTCCGCGGGGCGATTTATAAGGGGATGGGAAACATTTATCATGACCAGGGGGACTACACGCAGGCGCTCGCGGCCTACCGCGAAGGCACGGCCCATATTCCAAAAGACGCAAATCTCTTCTACAACATTGCCCGGACCTATTTTATGATGAACCGCCTGGATGAAGCCCACGCGGCGATCCGGAAAAGCATCGAACTTGATTCGAGATCGACCGAATCCTTCACGATGCTGGGAGCGTACTATTTCAAGAAGGGTCTCATGAAGGAAGCTTATCAGGCGTTTGAGGAGGCGGTTCGGTTGAACCCGGAAAATCTCGAGGCCTATTTCAACCGGGACGTCGTCCGGAAATACCAGTGAACCGGATCGACCTGCACCTCCATTCCGACGCGTCCGACGGCGCGGTACCCGCGGAAATCCTGGTCGCGCGAGCGGCGCTCTCGGGCCTGACCTGCGTCGCTGTCACGGAGCATGACAATGTTGATTCCTGGGAACGCGTCCGCCATGCCGGCCGGCAAAACGGCGTCGGCGTGATTCCGGGGATCGAAATGTCCACCCGGCATCACCATCAGGATTTGCATCTTCTCGGCTACGATTTCTCCCCGAAAAACCGCGGCCTCCGGGACCTTCTCGAACACCAGATTGAACTGCGCCACAAACGCTTCCGGACCATGCTCCGGCGATTGAAAAACATCGGAGTGAAACTGGCCCCGGAAAATATCCACACCGAAAAAACCGGCGCGCCCGGACGCGTCCATATTGCCCAGGCCCTCGTCGCCGCGGGCGTCGTACCCGACGTCCAGACGGCGTTCGAACGCTATCTTCGGAAGGGCCGTCCGGCGTATGTGCCCTACGAGACGATATCCACGGAGGACGCCATTCACGTCATCCATGCGGCGGGAGGATTCACGTCCCTGGCGCACCCCGTTTTCTGCGGGAAGGATGAAACCCTGATTGAAGATCTTGCGGAGTCGGGACTGGACGCCGTCGAAGTCCTCCATCCGAAACACAGCCCGGCTTTGCAGGAGCGACTGTCGAATTTTTGCAAACGCCGGAACCTGATGTCCACCGGCGGCTCGGACTGGCACGGCACCCTGGGCGAACCCTACGACCTCGGAGAATGGTACCTTCAGGCCAATGGCCGAAAATCCCTGCCGCCAAACCCCCTTGCCGCGGATATCTTGAAGAACGCCCTGCCCGTAAGGCCCCGCAAACGCGGCGCGCGACCCAGCCGCACGCATTGACTGTACTTTACACTTTCCTTTACATCGCCGGTCTCCTCGCCTCATCCCCCTACTGGCTCTGGCGAGCCTGGAAAAAAAATGAACTCCACCTCATCCCGTACCGTCTGGGATTCCAACCCCTGCCCCTGGCGCCGGCAATCCGCAATCCGCAATCCGCAATCCGCAATCCAATCCTGTGGGTCCACGCGGTTTCGGTCGGCGAGGTCCGCGCGGCAAAACCGTTCCTGGAGGCGATGAGATCGGCGCGGCCCGATTTCCGGATCGTCCTTTCCGTCACGACCCGCACGGGAATGGACGTCGCGCGGCGCGTCCTGGCCGAAGTCGGATCCGTTGAAGGCCCGGTGATGTTTCCGCTCGATTTGCCCTGGGCCGTGTCCCGCCGGCTGGATGAGATCACGCCGGCGGCGATTGTTTTCATGGAAACCGAAATCTGGCCCAATTTGATCGCGCAGGCCGCCCGGCGAAACGTCAACCTCTTTCTCGTAAACGGCAGAATATCCGACCGGTCCTTTCCCAGATACCGGCTGGCGCGGTTTTATCTCAAACGGCTACTGACGGCCTTTTCCCACTGCTGGATGCAGTCCGATGAGAACGCGGATCGTCTCAAGGCGCTGGGCGCGACGGCCGGTCGGGTCAGCGCCGCGGGGAACCTTAAAATCGACGCGATGCTGGAGGATATCCGAAAGCGCGCGGGCCAGGACGCGGCGCCCGATGAAAACGCTGTGCCGGTCTTTCTCGCCGCCAGCACGCATCCGGGGGAGGAGGAAATTGTCCTGAACGCCGCCCGGAGATGGAAATCCGCCGGACGACGCTGCATTCTGCACGTCGCGCCGCGCCATCCAGAACGCGGGAACGATGTCGCGCGGCTCATCGAATCCCGCGGATGGAACCCGGTCCGGCGCACCAGCGGCGCGGTCAGCGGCGAAAATGATGTCCTCCTGATCGACACCATCGGAGAACTGCCGGAATTCTTTTCGAAAGCAAGGGTCGTGTTTGTCGGCGGAAGCCTCGTGCCGCGCGGCGGCCACAACATCTACGAGCCGGCGGCCGCCGGACGGCCGGTGGTGTTCGGCCCCTATATGGAAAATTTCAGGGAAGCGGCCGCTCAGCTCTCAGGCCGGGGCGGCATTCAGGTGAAATCGGCGGCCGAATTCGACGATGCGATCGCCGCGCTCTTGTTTGATCCCGTTCGAGCGAGGGAGGAGGGCCGCAAGGCCCGCGCGGCGGTGGAGTCGCTGACCGGCTCGGCCGGCCGCATCGCGCGGGAACTCGCGGGAATGCTGTCAGCGTGAGCGGATTCAAACATCTTCAGGACGACGACTACTGTTTCGTCTGCGGCCGCGCCAATCCCTACGGACTGAAATTAAGTTTTGATATAGACGTCCCAAACAAAACCGTCACAACCGTCTTTCAGCCCGAACGCCGCCATCAGGGCTGGGTGAACCGCCTCCACGGCGGAATCCTGACGGCGATTCTGGACGAGGTCATGGTCAACGCCGCCTACTTCTTGGACCTCCCTGCCGTCACCGGCCAGATGTCGGTCCGTTTCCGCGATCCGGCCGACACCCGCGAAAAACTCATCATCACGGGCCGCATTGTGGAAACCCGCGCGAAATTCCTGAAAGCCCGCGCCGAATGCCGGACCGCCTCCGGCAAACTCATCGCCCAGTCCGACGCCCTGCTTATTCGGATGCCGGGGGGAGGATAAGAACGAGGGTGCGTGACTGCGGAAAAATATCCGCGGGGGTCCAGATTGATCCATCGAATATTTCAATTCCACCTGGAGTTGGAGTCTTTCGGACCCGGAGTAACGGATGATTCCGGCTGTACCAGGCGATGCCGGGGAAAATCCGGGAACAGACGTGGACTTTGGAGTCCCGCGGGGTGATGAAGAGCGGCGTGAGGGTTTGGGTCGAACGGTCGATGTGCCAAATGGACAGGCGGTCAAAAATTTCCCAGACAAAAACGACAGCCGTGTCTGAAATCTCCTGAATTTCTCCTTTCGGGACGCGCAGGCGCGCGGTGAGGTTGTCCAGGGGGCTGAAAATCTCAAAGAAGGGATTGGTATGGACCAGGGGATCCATGACGGCGCCGGTCATGAACGTGACGGCCGGGGGTTCCAGAGAGGACGGCACGCCCTCGAGCGTAACGACGCGAAGTTTGGGTTGAAGGAGGGATTCCGCAATCAGGCAGAGGGCGGCCGCGCATACCACGGCCACGCCGACCTTCAGGAAACGGATCAATCTTTCAGCGCGGCCCGAACCAGCCCCGGAATGTCGGCCGGGTCCGGCGCCACCGCGATGCCGGCGCGCTGGAGCGTTTCGATCTTGTCCCGCGCCGTGCCTTTTCCTCCAGAGATGATCGCACCCGCATGGCCCATGCGCTTGCCCGGCGGGGCGCTCTTGCCGGCGATGAACGCCACCATCCGGATCCGCCGCTTCCTTTCGGCATACCAGGCCGCCGCCTGTTCCTCGTCCGAACCTCCGATCTCGCCGACCAGAACGACCGCGTCGGTTTCCGGGTCGGATTCGAATCTCGGCAAAAGATCCGTAAACCGCGAGCCGATGATCGGGTCCCCGCCGATGCCGACGCATGTCGACTGGCCGATGCCGGCGGAGGTGAGCGCGAAAACGATTTCGTAGGTGAGGGTTCCGCTCCGGGAAATGAGTCCGACGCGTCCCGGTTTGTGAATGAATCCGGGCATGATGCCGACTTTGGATTTTCCGGGGGATATGACGCCCGGACAATTCGGGCCCACCAGAACCATCGGCCGGCCGGCCAGCGAATGATGGACGCGGAGCATGTCGTTCACGGGAATGCCTTCGGTAATGCAGATCACCGTCCCGATTCCCGCGTCCGCGGCTTCCAGAACCGCGTCCGCGGCGGCGGCGGCCGGAACGTAAATGACCGACGTGTTCGCTTTCATTTTTTCCACAGCTTCCGCAACCGTGTCAAAAACCGGAACATCCAGGCCATCCAGCCGCGCGCCGCCTTTTCCGGGCGTCACGCCCGCCACTACCTGGGTTCCATACTCCTTCATCTGTTTGGCATGAAACGACCCGTCCCGCCCGGTGATGCCCTGTACAACGAGACGTGTATGGGTGTCGACAAGGATACTCATTCTGATTTTCCCCGGAATCGGATCATGTACCGGACAACCTCGCGGCTTCAGCCGCAGCCGCCTGCATGGTCGGGTGAGTTTTCAAGTTGAGCCCGGATTCCTTCAATATGTTCATGCCGAGTTCCACGTTCGTTCCGGTCATGCGGATGACGATGGGAATTTTCGGGGCGAGACTTCGGATCGCCTGGACCAGACCCGTGGCGACGTCGTCACAGCGGGTGATGCCGCCGAACACGTTTAGAAAAATCACTTTCAGCCCTTTTTCCTTCAGCACAATCTCCAAAGCCCGGCGGACTTTCTCAGGGCTGGAACTTCCCCCGATGTCGAGAAAATTCGCGGGCTTGCCGCCGCAGGCCGTGACCACGTCCAGCGTCGTCATGACCAGGCCCGCGCCGTTCCCGATGATGCCGATGTCGCCGCCGAGGTGCACATACGCAAGATCCGCCGACTTGGCTTCGATCTCCAGCGGCTCCTCCTCCTGCATATCCCTCAGCGATTCGATGGCCCTGTGCCGGAAGAGCGCGTTGTCGTCGAAATTCATCTTGGCGTCGATCGCAACCGTCGTGCCGTCGGGCCGGATCACGTACGGATTGATCTCGGCCAGGGTCGCATCGGTTTTCTGGAAAAGGCCGTAAAGCGCCATCAGGGTTTTGGCCGTCTCCAGCGCGGCGGGTTTGGGGATGCCGAGCGAAAACGCGGCTTTGCGCGCCTGAAACCCGGAAAGGCCGGCCAGGGGATGAATAAACTCCCGGTGAATTTTTTCCGGAGTCTTCGCCGCAACCTCTTCGATGTCGACGCCGCCGGCCGCGGAAACGATGAGCCCGTGGCCGCGGCGGTCCCGGTCGAACACCAAACCGAGATAGACTTCCCGGGCGATGTTGACTTTCTCCATCACCAGCACTTGACGGACCACCGATCCCTTGATGGTCATCCCCAGAATTTTTTCCGCGGCGGCGGCAGCCTCCTTCGGACCTCCGGCCAGCTTGACGCCGCCGGCTTTGCCCCGGCCGCCAACATGGACCTGCGCCTTGACGGCCACCGCCGTTCCGATCCGGGCGGCGGCGGCTTCCGCTTCAGCCGGCGTTTTCGCCGTCTCCGCGCGCGCTACAGGAATCCCGGCCTCCTCGAAAAGACGGCGGGCCTGATACTCGTGAATTTTCACGCGGCGGGCGGGGAAGGATTCGCGGGACTGGACTGCTGGGGCGGTCTGCTCTGACTGCCTCGTCCGTGACGGCGACGGCGACGGTGGTTCCGCCGGCGATGGTCCGGGGCGGACGGGGAGGCCGGCGCCGGGGCGCCCGCGACGGCTGTTTTTTCCGCGCTGGTGTCGGGTCGTGGCGTGACATCGGCAAATTTTTTCCACACGGCCAGGTCCGGTTTGGCGTCGAAATCTACCGCGCGGGCCGCGATCTGGAAAAACCGCAGGGAATCCGGAAAGTACGGCTTGTAGGCCAGTTTCTCCGGCCGAATCCGGCTCTGGCGGATGTAGAGTTTTCCCTGGGTCAGAAGAATCTCAAGCGCCCGGGAACGAAATCGTTTCGAGATGTCAACCGCCCGGCCCATTTCATTGAAGGTATCTTCAATCAACTTGATCAAGGCGCCGCCGGCGCGCTGGCACCAGAACTCTTTCGGATCGATCGACAGGCGTTCGACGAGAAATGGAAAAATCAGGAGCGCGAACAGCACCGGCGGCTCGACCATCGGGGATTCCAGATCAAGCATCGACAGCAGGTCATACAGAAGATCCGGTCGCGGCGGTTCCAGAGGGATGTGCTGGCGGGCGACCAGGTACTGGTGGTGCATGGGCAGGAGAAATTCCATGAGGCCAAACTGCCAGAGCAGGCGCATGGATCGTTCGGCGGAATTGTATTTCAGGAGGATCATGAGTTCCTCCAACAGCCGCGCTTTCGGGCACCGAAGAATTTTCTCCCGGTTCCGGACGATGCTCTGGTGGGTGTCCATCTCAACCGCGAATCCCAGCCG